>VGOH01000125.1 GCA_016875955.1 Chloroflexota bacterium | reverse complement strand
CATTTTCAACTGGGTCTACCGCGATGCGCCCACCGTGGTCAACCCGAAAGGCAACTACCCCCAGCCCAAATCAAAGGTGGACAGTAAAGAGCTGACGTTGCCCGAGTTCTATGAGCAGGTTTTCGCTCTGAAACAGATAATTGACGTTGATTACTACCTCCCCGGCTGTCCCCCTCCCCCTGACCTGATTGCCAATGCGGTGAATGCGGTGCTGGAAGGCAAACTGCCGCCGAAAGGCGCCACGCTGGCGCCGCATAAAGCCCTTTGCGATACCTGCAAGCGCAATGAGACCAAACCGGATAAAATCTCAATTAAGGATATAAAGCGGATTCATGAAGTGGAAGCCAGCCCTGACACCTGCTTTCTGGCACAGGGCATACTGTGTCTGGGCATTGCCACGCGCGGTGGCTGCGGTGAGAGCTGCATCAATATCAATATGCCCTGCCGGGGCTGTTTCGGGCCGGTGGAGGGAGTGGAGGACTCCGGGGCCAAGTTCATCTCTGCCCTCGCCTCCATGCTTGATGCCGAAAACGATGAGGAGATGAAGCAGCTCATTGACAAGCTCGATGACCTCGCTGGGTACACCTACCGGTTCAGTTTGCCAACATCTCTGCTGAGAAAGAGGCGCCAATAACGGCGATAAGGAGAGTTGACGATGGCGAAGAAGATAACCATTAACCCCATAACCAGGCTTGAGGGGCATGGCAAGATTGAGATTTTTCTGGATGACAAAGGAAATGTTGAGGACGCTTACTTTCAGGTGGTGGAGCTGAGGGGGTTTGAGCGGTTCTGCCTGGGCCGGCCGGTGGAGGAAATGCCCAGGATAACGCCCAATATCTGCGGCGTATGCCCCACGCCCCACAACATGGCCTCGACCAAGGCTGTGGACGCGGTCTACGGAGTGGAGCCAACGCCGGCGGCCAAGCTGGTCAGGCAGCTGCACTATAACGCATTTATGGTGGAGGACCATTATATCCACTTTTTCTTCCTGTCGGCCCCTGATTTTGTGGTCGGTGCCGATGCCGACCCGGCGGCGAGGAATATCCTCGGCCTGATAAATAAGGTCGGCTTGGAAATCGGTGGCAAGGTGATTGAGGTCAGGAAAAGATGTCGGGATATCATCCGCCTCATCGCCAGCAAGCCGCCGCACCCGGAAGGCGGGCTCCCCGGCGGTGTCCCCAGGGGAATCACCGAGGAGGAGAGGGTCTGGATAAAGGAGACGGCGGACTATGCCGTTGACTTCGCCCAGTTTGCCCTTAAACTGTTCAAGGACGTGGTGGTGGCCGACAAGAAAAATCTTGACCTCGTCCTGAACGATGCCTATAAGTTAAATACTTACTACATGGGACTGGTCGACGATAATAAAAAGGTCAACTTCTACGAAGGTAAACTGCGCGTGGTCGACCCCAAAGGCAAAGAGTACGCGCTTTTTGACCCCGATGACTATATCGACCATATCGGCGAGTGGGTTGAGCCTTGGACCTATATCCGGCTCACCCACCTGAAAAAAGTGGGCTGGAATGGCCTGAATGACGGCAATAAAACCTCATTGTACCGGGTGGGGCCGCTGGCGCGATTGAACGTGGCCGATGGCATGGCCACGCCGCTGGCGCAGAAGGCCTACGAGGAGATGTTTGAGGCACTGGGTGGCAAGCCCAGCCATCATACCCTGGCCTTCCACTGGGCGCGGCTGATTGAGGCCCTCCAGGCCGCGGAAGACATGCAGAGAATCGCCAACGAGCCGCTGCTGACCAGCAAGGATATCAGAAATATGAATCTCAAGCTCAAACAGAAGGGAGTGGGCTGCGTTGAGGCCGCCCGCGGCACGCTCATCCATCACTACGAGACCGATGAGCGCGGGCTGCTGAACAAAGCGAACCTTATCGTGGCCACCCAGCATAATGCCGCCCCCATCTGTCTTTCCGTAAAGAAAGCGGCGCAGGGCTTTGTCAGAGGCCCTGAGGTCAAAGAAGGGATGCTCAACATGGTGGAGATGGCCTTCCGCGCCTATGACCCGTGCCTCGCCTGCGCCACTCATGCCCTTCCCGGCGGTATGCCCTTGAAGGTCAATATACGGGACAGAAACGGCGCTATAATCCGGACGCTGAGTCGGGACTGAGCTGATTCAGTAATATATAGTCTAAACTGCCACCGGGCACAGGCAGTCGCTTTATTTCTTTCGAACATTGTGGTAGGTCAGGATATTCGTTCTCTATTGCTCGATGGCGATGGCCCTCACCGGTGAGCCACAGGCGGTCTCAAATGGCAGGGGCAGGGCCATGAACTGAACACGGTCTTTCCGCAGCAGGTGTTGATTGACCACGTATTCAATGACGATGATGCCGTGCTTGAAAAAGACATCATGCGTGGTATTTTCTTCCCTGGTTGTTTTACGCCCCGGCTCTAGGACTTCATAGCGCAGCAAATAGTCGCAGGGGTAATCGTAGCCTACTGCCTTGACCTTGCGCTCAACCAGCCATTCGCAGGCATCGCGCTCGGTATATGGTGCCCGGGCCCAGAAGTCCCGGCTCATGTAGTCGCATTTAAGTGGCCAGTCGGTGCGCAGGAGAGTGATGTCGCCGGCGCGGATATGCCGCCCGTGCTTTTCCAGTTCGGCGGCGCTGACACCGTCGTTTTCGCCAAGATGGGAGAGGTCAACCACGGCCGCTTCTCCATAAAATTTTTCCAGCGGCACCTTTTCAATGGAACGGCCGTCCGGCAGAAAGTGGTTGGGCGCGTCAACATGGGTGAAACCGTGTACGTTGAAATGTATTGTCTGCTGCAGAAAAAAGCCGTCTTCATAGGTGCGCTTTGTCTCCACATTAAAAGGCCATCGCCAATGGTCTCGTATGGGAAGGGTGAGGTCGATTACTTTCATTTTGACAGTTACCTCCTGTATAGTTTATGTGTATGGAATGATAATACAGGCGAAGCCAACATTCAAACGAGGAGGCAGCAATGAAGATAATAGACGGCCATTCCCATCTGTACCAGAAACATGCTACTGTGGGTAAACTCAAGAAAACGGTCGGAGATATTGAAGGTTTTGATATCAAGCAATTGCTGCAACGGCTTGATGAAATTGGGGTCTCTCAGCTCCAGACCATGTCGCAGTCAATGGAGCGTATCCGGGGCATGTGGCTCGGTTCTAATGCCCTTTCAGTGGCACTGCACCAGGCGGCGCCAGAAAAAATCGTTTCCTTTGCCGCCGCGGAGCCGCTGGACGCGCAGGACCGTTTAAACCAGGCCCAGCTGGAGGAGCTGGAAGACCTGGTAAAACATCGGGGCATAAAAGGCTTATTATTGACGCCCGGCTACGGTCACTATTACGCCAATGATAAGCGCATTTATCCCTTTTACCAGAAGGCGATTGAGCTGGACATACCGATATATTTTCACCATTCCCACCAGTTTGGGCCGCCCCGAAACTGCCCGCTGAAGTACTGCCAGGTAACCTTGCTTGATGATTTAACCATAGATTTCCCGGAGCTCAGGTTTGACGTTGAGCATATGGGTTACCCGTGGACCGAAGAGCTGCTCTGCATCATGGCACGTTCGCCCAACGTCTATACCGATTTCGCCATGTATATTGAACCGTACCTAGGGCGGGGGCGACGCCTGCTGCTGGCCAGAAACCTGGCCATGGCCAGGGAGTACGGCGTCCTGGACAGGGTGTTTTACGGCTCGGACTATGTCGGCGAGAGCGTGGACGAGTACATTGACTTGCTGCGCCGGGAGCTCGCTTATATCCAAGACGGACTGAATCACGACCTGACGGCGCAGGGGTTCACACCGCTCACCCCGGCAGAAATACAGGGTTTTCTGGCCGGGAACGTGCGGCGCCTGTGGCAGGCGAAATGAATTTATCTATATCAGCTTAGAGCTTTTCGTAGCCGCCATGTCGCCAGCAGCAGTGTGATGGCACCAAAGACGGCCAGCACCACTGCGTCCTGCCACAGATATTCAATCCCCACCCCCTTCACGATAATGCCGCGCACTATGTGGAGATAGTAGGTCAGCGGCAACACCGCGGAAATCCACTGGGCCAGCCTGGGCATTGACTCAATAGG
>VGOH01000124.1 GCA_016875955.1 Chloroflexota bacterium | reverse complement strand
CAGGGCGACGTTGATTTTGCCCGCCGCGACCACGCTGGTGGCCATGTCCAGAAGCAGAGGGCGGTGCCGTTTCGCCGGCACCGTGATGGCTATCGGGCTGTTATGTATGCCGGCGGCTTTGGCGCCGAACGGCGCCATATTCGGTGGGTTGCATACCCAGGTTATACCCGCCATCCCCTGCTCCGCCGCCATCAGCGTGTAGTAGCCCATGGCACCCTGATGGGTGGTATTGCGGATGGCTGCCCAGCATACCCCCACCCGCTTTGCTTTCTCTATCGCCTTCTTCACCGTAAAAACGGTGACCACCGGCCCGAAGGCGCGGTCAGCCTCAACGAACAGGGTCGCCGGTGTTTCCTTCAAGACCTTGATATTGGGCTTCGGGTTCATTATGCCCCGGTCAATATTCTCCACATACCACGGAATCAGCCCCACGCCATGGGAGTCAACCCCCCGGCGGTTAGCCCAGCTCAACACCAGTGCCTCCGTTTCAGCATCTTGCGGCGGCATGCCCATCTTGATGAAGACCTCTCGGGTAAAATCCTTCAATGGCTCCCAGGCAACTCGCACTTCGCTGGCCATACTGTGCCTCCTCTAATAATATTAAGGAAATAAACCTCTTGATTGTAATGCCATTGAACTACAGCCGTCAAGCCGCGACTGGACATGGAACATCAGTCAGGTTAAACTAATCTGAGAAACAAAAGTGAGCGCCGCCAAATACAGCCAGTTGATTCACCAAGACACCGCCAGGTATGACTCCTGGCTCAAGCTCCTGCTGGGCGGCGTACTGAGCTTCACGTTGCTCCTCGGCGTGTACCTGCTCTACATAGACCGGACCGGGGCGCTGATTTGCTTTGGCGTGACCGTCTTTGATGCCCTCCTCTTCTACGCCATCCTGCCGCAGCGCTACCAGATATGGACGGACCGGGTGAGAATCGTCCTCGGCCGACCTTTCAGCGTGAATATCCCGCTCCCGACGATAAAGGAGGTACGCCCGGCTTCAGGGGTAAAAGCCTTCGCCTATGGTGGCCTCCGCTTCGCCACTTCCTCAAGGACCGTGGTGGAGATTGTCCGCCGCCGCGGCTGGAACTTCGTCATCTCCCCGGACAACCGTGAGCTCTTTCTGGAGCGGCTGGCGGAAGCACTTAAGGCATAAAAGTATTTCGGGACTTCCTTATTCTATCTTTTGCCGCCCAGGTATTCCTTGGTTTTCTGGGCCAGGCCGGTCAACAGCTCATTCAGCTTCAGTGGTGGGACATATACGCAGAATATCTTGAGCGTTTCCGTCTGGCTGGTATTGCGGCACTCATGCTCCACACCTTTGGGGGCGATGATGACCGAGTCCGTCTCCAGCTTGACCGATTTGCCGTTCAACAGGCACTCGCCGCGCCCGATAAAGTACATTATCTCGTCGCTCTCGGGGTGGGTATGAGCGCCGGTGCCGCTGCTGGCCGGTATGTGGGAGAAGAGCACAGTCGCCGTTCTGTAGCCCGTCGTCTCCGGGCCGGCAATAATCTTCAGGTATCGCTCCCGGGGCGGGTCCACCTTCACCGCGGGAAATTCCCATCCGTTATAGACCTTTACCGTCATATTTCCTCCTTATATCTTAGCTCGCAAAGGGCAAGATTCTGGCCAATCTGTCTTGTATTATAATGCGTCGGACGAATATAATAAAAAACAACTTTATAGCGCTATGAACGACACTATATTTATGATTCACGGGATGTGGAGCGGCGGCTGGTACTGGGAAAATTATCGGCGGTTCTTTGAGGACAGGGGATATCACTGTACCGTCCCGACATTGCGCTTCCATGACGTGGACCCGGAAGCACCACCCCACCCCGAACTGGGCACCACCAGCCTGCTTGATTACGCTGCCGACCTTGAGAATGAGATAAGGAAACTTGACCGGCCACCGATAATCATGGGCCATTCCATGGGCGGGCTGCTCGCTCAGATACTGGGCAGCCGGGGCCTGGCCCGCGCCCTGGTACTGCTGACGCCGGCACCACCGAGAGGTATCCTGGCCATCAAGCTCTCTGCCCTCAGAGGCGTCTGGAGCGTGCTGACCACGTGGGGCTTCTGGCGCAAGCCCTGCCGGCAGACCTATCATGAAGCTATTTGCTCCACGATGAACCTGCTCCCTCCCGCGGAGCAAAAGGAAATGTACGACAAGCTGGTTTTCGAATCAGGGCGCGCATTGTATGAAATCGGCCTATGGTTTCTCGACCGCAAAAAAATTACCGAGGTTGACGCCTCCAGAATCACCTGCCCCGTCCTCGTAATCAGTGGCACCCGGGACCGCCTCATGCCGCCCGCAATTGTGCGCAAAATAGCGGGCAAATACCGCGACGTCGCCACCTACCGGGAGTATACCGACCACGCGCACAAGGTCATCATGGAGCCGGGCTGGGAGAAAATCGCCGCGGATATTGCGGACTGGCTTGACCGGGTATTAACCAAAAGGTAGGATAAAGCAGCATTTCAGGGGAAATAATATGAAAGAAAAGACACAGGGTACCGCATCACTATCCGGCCGCGTTCTGAAACTGGCCGACCTCATTGACTACCAGGAAGGCTCGGTGGTCAGCCGCACCGTCATCGACCGCAAAACAGGCACGTTGACCCTGTTTGCCTTCGCGCAAGGGCAGGGGCTGAGTGAACATACCGCGCCTTTTGATGCCATGGTCCAACTGCTCAATGGCGAGGCTGAGATTACCATCTCCGGCCAGAGCCACTACCTGAAAGCCGGGGAAACGATTATCATGCCCGCCAATAAGCCACACGCTCTGAAAGCCATAAGGAACTTTAAGATGCTGCTGGTGATGATAAAATCATGATACAGAGGGTAAATAGTCTTCCAGCTTTCTCTTGTAGATATTTGTCACCGCCCTTTTCGGCAGGGAGTCGGTGAAAAAGACCTTCTTTGGCAGCTTATAGTCGGCCAGATGGCTCTGACAGAAATTCCTTATCTCCTGTTCGCTGGTGATGGCTCCGTCTTTCAGCTTGACAATGGCGCCCACTATCTCGCCGCGCAGTCGGTCAGGAATGCCCACCACGGCGGCATCAGCCACTTTGGGATGGCGGCGCAGCACATCTTCAATATCGCCCGGCCAGATATTCTGGCCCTTCAGGATAATCATGTCCTTCTTCAGGCCGGTGAGATAAAGATAGCCGTCCTCGTCCATATAGCCAAGGTCGCCGGTATGGAGCCACCCATCTTTTATCACCGCAGCCGTATCCTGAGGATTATTGTAATAGCCCTGCATGAAAGGCCCCCGGACGACTATCTCGCCGACCTGTCTGGCGGGCAGTATCCGCCCCTTATCATCGGCGGCCCTTATTTCCCAGCCGGGCAGGGCCTTGCCCGATGCGCCAAGCTTCCTCGCGTCACCCGGAGGGTGATAGGTGATATGTGACACCGATTCGGTAAGCCCCCAGACGTCAAAAATATCCGCATGGTAGTAGTATTTGAACCTCTCTATGATGTCAAGGGTCAGCGTGGCGCCGCCGCTGCCCCAGAACCGGACTGAGCTGGTGTCGTACCTCAATCCCTCGCGCTCAGCAACATTTATGGCCAGGGCGTATATGTAGGGCACGCCAATATATATGGTCCCCCGTTCCCGCTCAATGGTTTCCAGAAAGCTGGTTATTGACCGGCCCGTGCCGGGCACAATAATCACCGTGCTCCCTTTATAAACAGAAGCCAGCATTACCGAGGCCAGCCCAAACTGATGGTACATGGGCAGCGCAAACAGCAACAACCTGTCATCCTCGGTCTGCTGGAATCCCTCACCGGAAACAACCGCTTCCAGAACCAGGTTCCGCTGTGAAATGGCCGCGCCCCGGGGCCTATTGGTCGGCCCGCTGGTATAGGAGATTATGCCGATATCATCCGGCTCGGGGGCAATCTTCACCTCTGGCACAGTATTATTCGCCAGGATTTCCTCATAGCTGGGGAACTGGCTGCCGCATCTGCCGCCCAGGTCAACCACCCGCTGGATATATTTGAACCGGGAAAGCACCGGCACCAGCGGCTGCAGCAGGTCGCTTTCCGCCACCAGCACTCTGGGTCGGCAGCTATCCAGGACCAGGG
>VGOH01000123.1 GCA_016875955.1 Chloroflexota bacterium | reverse complement strand
ATTATTTGCAGGCCGATGGGCAGGCCGTCGGCGAAGCCCGCGGGAACGGAAATCGCCGGCAGCCCGGCGATATTTACCGGCAGGGTGCAGACATCGCTTAAGTACATCTGGAGCGGGTCGTCCACCTTCTCCCCAATCTTGAACGGGACGGTGGGGGAGGTGGGCGTCACCAGGGCATCATATTTTTCAAAGGCCTGGTCGAACTCACGCCGTATCAGCGTCCTGACCTTCTGCGCTTTCAAGTAATAAGCGTCATAGTAGCCGGCCGACAGTGCATACGTGCCGAGCATGATACGCCGCTTCACCTCGGCGCCAAAGCCGTACTGACGGGTCTTCTCCATTGACTCCCACATGCTCAGTGCCTGGTAGGAATAGCCGTACTTGACGCCGTCATAGCGGGCCAGGTTGGCCGAAGCCTCCGAGGGCGCAATAATGTAATAAACGGCCAGGGCATAGGGGGTGTGGGGCAGCGATACCTCCCAGTCCACCGCCGCCCCCAGCTCCTCAAGCTGCCCGATGGCCATCTTAATGGCGGCGTCTACCTCCGACTGCATCCCCTCCACAAAATATTCTTTAGGCACACCGAGGCGAAGCCCTTTGATGCCGGCGTTAAGGCATTGTGTGTAATCGGGCACCGGCTGGGGCGCCGATGTGGCGTCCCGCCTATCATAGCCGGCTATGGCGTTCATCACCAGGGCGCAGTCGGCGACATCTTTGGTGAGCGGGCCAATCTGGTCCAGAGAGCTGGCGAAAGCCACCAAGCCATAGCGGCTGACACGGCCATAGGTCGGCTTGAAGCCAACGACACTGCAGAAGCCGGCCGGCTGGCGGATGCTGCCGCCGGTGTCCGAGCCCAGCGCATAGACGGTTTCATCGGCAGCCACCCCGGCCGCCGAGCCACCGCTGCTGCCGCCGGGAACCCGGCTCAAATCCCACGGGTTGTGCGTGGGGAAAAAGGCGGAGTTCTCGGTTGACGAGCCCATGGCAAACTCGTCCATGTTCGCCTTGCCAATAATAACGGCATGGCACGCCTTCAGCTTCTCCACCACGGTGGCGTCATACGGCGGCACCAGATTTTCCAGTATCTTTGACGAGCAGGTGGTGCGTATCCCTTTGGTGCACATGACGTCCTTGATAAGCACCGGGATGCCCGCCAGCGGACCGGCACCATTCTTCGCCAGGAGGCGGTCAGCCTCCGCCGCCTGTTGCAGCGCCAGCTCGTCGGTAACGGTGACAAAGGCATGGACCTCAGGCTCTATTCTGGAGATACGCTCAAGGCAAGCACGGGTCAGCTCAACAGATGAGAACTGCCGCCTTTTAAGCAAATCATGGGCCTCGTGGATGGTCAGTTCGGTCAGATTGTCCGGCAAAATTCTCTCCCGA
Organism: Chloroflexota bacterium; assembly: GCA_016875955.1. Lineage (GTDB taxonomy): Bacteria > Chloroflexota > Dehalococcoidia > Dehalococcoidales > RBG-16-60-22 > E44-bin89. The sequence goes on along the minus strand of VGOH01000123.1, from coordinate 2,774 downwards.
CAATGATATCATTCCAGCACGGCACGGACGCGGAAGCAATTCCCCTCCCGGCGGGGAGCATTGGCCAGGATGTCTTCCGGGGCGAGGGATGGGGTCACTTCATCGTCCCGCATTACGTTCTGCAGCGCGATTGACTGAGCGGTGGGCGGGACATCGGTGGTGTCTACCTGCTTCAGGATTTCAAAGTTTTCCAGGATATTGGATAGCTGCTCTCCAAACTTGGCGACGTCCTCTTCGGTCAGCCCCAGACGGGCCAGGCGGGCGATATGGAGCACTTCCTCGCGGCTCAGCTTCATCCACTGACTCCAGGTTAACGATATCGGCCAATTATACCACCCGTATTTAAATCCCCGCAAATGTACTGGGGTAGTCGTAATTTATCCACAAAGGCGATATAATTGAACAAAGACAAGGTTATCAACCTAGCCAAGGAGGCATTTACTATGTCAGAGCGGGTAATGATATTCATCGACGGCAGCAACATGTATCACTCGCTGAAAAACATCTTCGGCCGGACGGATATTGACATGGGCAGGTTCTGCCACAAGCTTCTGAATCGCCGTCAGTTAATCCGGATTTACTACTACAACGCCAAGGTGGGCAAGAAGGAAGAGCCGGAGCGCTACCGGCACCAGCAGGCGTTTTTCGCCGGGGTAAACGCCGTACCCTACCTAGAGCTGCGCCTGGGCCGACTGGTCTACTTCAACTGGCCCAATGTGCCCCCGTACGAAAAAGGCATTGATGTCCAGCTGACCACGGACATGCTGACCCACAGCTTCAAGAACAATTATGACGTGGTGATTCTCGTTGCCGGCGACAGCGACTACGTTGGCGCCCTTCAGGCAGTAAAGGACAGCGGCAAGCATGTTGAAGTAGCTCTGTTCGGTAAAAGGGGCGACTCGTGGCAGCTGCGCAACGTGGCCGATAGAGTCATCACCATGAACAAGCAGTTTATGAGAGGCTGCTGGAAATCATAATACGGCATGAACCGAGACCGGGGAAACAGAGCCAGAAGACCAGCCATCAGCGCCAAGGAACGCCTTGCCCGGGAAGAAGGGACCATCATCAAAGACTGGGGCGGCAGGCTGCCCATCGCCCTTGTTTACCCCAACAGCTATTACATCGGCATGTCCAACCTCGGGCTGCACACGCTGTATTCCCAGCTTAACAGCTACCGCGATATCGTCTGTGAGCGGGTTTTCTGGGAAAGGGAAAATCAGGAACGAAAGATTCCTCCCCGGTCGCTTGAATCAGGGCGGCCGCTGGCCGCTTTCAAGGTGGTGGCTTTCACCATTTCTTATGAAATCGACTACTTCAACATCGTTTCCATGCTCAAGACCAGCGGTATCCCTCCCCTTGCCGCCGACCGCGACGAAAGCCAGCCACTGGTCATTGCCGGCGGGCCCTGCGTTATCGCCAACCCCATGCCGCTAGCGCCATTCTTTGATGGCTTCGGCATCGGCGAAGCGGAAAAACTGCTGCCAGGGCTGCTGCCAGCCATAATAGATAATGTGGGGACAAAGCGCACGACGTTATTGAAAGCAGTGGCCGGTGTGCCCGGCATGTACGTGCCCCTGGTGCCGCCGGCGACTCCTGTAACCCGCCAGCGAGCCGAAAACCTTGACCGGTTCCCGGTCAACTCGGCCCTACTGACCGGAGACACGGAACTGGGCGAACTTTATTTAATTGAAGTGGAGCGCGGCTGCCCGTGGCATTGCCGTTTCTGCCTGGTCAGCACCGCCTTCCGGCCGATGCGCTTCCGCTCGGTAGCTACCCTGCTGAATCAGGCAAAAGAAGGCCTGCGCTATCGCCAGCGAATGGGCCTAGTGGGCCCGGCCGTTTCCGATTATCCACACCTTGAGGAACTGCTCTCCGGCCTGCGCCAGATGGGTGCCCAGTTCTCCCTGAGCTCCATGCGTGCCGGCAGACTTCCGGAAAGGGTGCTCGCCGAAATCGCCGCCGGGGGCGCCCGGACGATTGCCCTCGCTCCCGAGGCTGGTTCGGAACGTCTGCGTCAGATTATCAACAAGGGTATCAGCGAGGATGATATTACCGATACTATCGTCAGGCTGGCCCGGCATGGCATAAAGCAGCTCAAGCTCTACTTCATGGTCGGCCTGCCCACAGAGACAGATGAGGACATCGCCGAGATAGTTAAACTCACCCGGCAATGCAAGCGACTGCTTGACCGGCAGGCAAAAGGCACCCGCCTCTCACTTAATATCGCCCCGTTTGTCCCCAAGGCCAGCACGCCCTTCCAGCGCCTGCCCATGGCACCGCTCATAACGCTGAAGAATAGGATTGCCCGATTAAAAGACAGCCTGGCGCCGGCAGGAATACAGATGAAATGCGAGAGTCCGGCCTGGAGCCATGTCCAGGCAGCGCTCGCCCGCGGTGACATAAATGTCGCCAGAGTACTGAACACCACGAAAGAGAACTCGCTGGCGGGCTGGCGCAGGGCAGTCGCCGAATGCCATCTTGATACCGACTTTTACGCCCACCAGAAATGGCCGGAAAGCCAGAAGTTACCCTGGGCGATAATAGATACCGGCAGCTGAGCAAGCAGTTCGCTACTATGACCCTTGCACCCACCGGACCGCGTTCTGGAAAACGGGAAAGCCGTCCCCGTATCGTTTCGCGCCCAGCCTGGTCCACTGCGGGTGCTGGGTGCCCCTGATGTGTCTTTCGGGGTGGGGCATCAGAGCGAAGATGCGCCCGGAAGAATCGCAGATGCCGGCGATGTTGCCCACGGAGCCGTTGGGGTTATGTGGGTA
>VGOH01000122.1 GCA_016875955.1 Chloroflexota bacterium | reverse complement strand
ATCGGCATTGACCTGGTCAACCACTGCGTCAATGACGTCCTCACCTGCGGTGCGGAGCCCCTGTTCTTTCTTGACTATATTGCCATGGGCAGGCTGGTGCCGGAGCAGGTGACGGCGATTGCCCGGGGATTAGCCAGCGCCTGCCGGGAGGTCGGCTGCGCCCTTATCGGCGGCGAGACCGCCGAGATGCCCGGCCTTTACTCCGGGGAAGATTACGACCTGGTAGGCTTCATTATCGGCGGGGTGGAGAAAGAAAGAATACTCAATGGCCGGAATATTCAGGCCGGTGATGCTGTTATCGGCCTGCCTTCCAGCGGGCTGCACACCAATGGCTACTCCCTGGTGCGCAGAATATTTGGTATAGACCAGCTTAACCAAAAATATCCAGAACTGGGGCGGACGCTGGGCGAAGAACTGTTAAAGCCGCATCGCAGCTATTATAAACTCCTTAAACCGGTGCTGACCATGATAAAGGGGATGGCGCATATTACCGGTGGTGGCCTGGTGGACAATATACCGCGGGTGCTGCCGAAAGGTCTGGCCGTCCGCGTGGATAGCAAATCATGGTCGGTCCCGCCCGTATTCAAGCTGATTCAGGATACGGGTAACGTTGCCCGGAGTGAGATGTTCCGGGTGTTCAATATGGGCATTGGCATGGTGCTCATCTGCGCGCCTGATAGAGTTTCCAGGCTTATCGGCCAGTTGCCTGAAGGAGGGGTTATCGGCGAGGTGGTGAGGCAAGGGAGAGGGAAAAGGGTAGTCATAGAGTGAGATAACTCAAGGTGGCTGGTTTTAAAAGGAGGCCTGAATGTCAGAGCTGCTTACTATCAAAGGGATGCATGTCGGCGAGCAATTTATTCACTCGGACGAACAGCTGACTTTCTGCCGGCAGATGGGCGTGGAATATGTGGACGCCATGCCGCCCATAAAACCGGAGGAAGCTGAAGATGGGCATTGCTCTGCCGATGCTCTGGCCAGATGCCCGAGGAAATCGGTCTCAGGTGAAGAAGTTATCTGGCGCGCTGATGAGCTGTCGCGATTGAGGGAGCACATTGAGTCATTCGGCCTCAAGTTAGCGGCCATGCATTTGCCCCTGCAGCCGGGCAACCTGGGGGCATTCGGCTGGCCGAGCATTCTGCTGGGGACACCAGAGCGCGACCGTGACATTGAGAAGGTTTGCCGCTGCATTGAGGCCTTGGGGAAGGCGGGGATTCCGTTATTGTTATACAGTCTAAATGTAACCGGCACGGTGCGTAATGCGGGCTGGACCTGCGGTCGCGGCGGAACCATGCAAAGCTATTTTGATTACAGCAAGCTGGAGGACACCATACCGCATCCGGCCGCGCCCATTGATGCCGAGCAGACCTGGGAGAACATCGCCTACTTCATCGAGCGCGTGCTCCCCGTCGCCGAGGAGTACAGGGTCAAGATGGCCTGTCATCCGAGCGACCCGGCCATGCCGCCGGGCGCCCGCTATCGGGGCATTGAGCGCGTCCTGGGCACTATCGACGACCTGAAGCGCTTAATTGACCTGCATCCCAGTGAGTACCACGGTCTTAATTTTTGCCAGGGCTGTGTATCTGGAACCTGTACCAGCCCGGAACAGGTGTACGAGGCAATTCGCTACTTCGGGAGCCGCAAGAAAATCTTCTGGGTACATTTTCGCAACATCCGCGGCGGTTTCCTGAAGTTTGAAGAGACCTTTCCTGATGAGGGCGACATTGATATGGTTAAGGCCATGCGCACTTATAAAGAGGTAGGTTACAACGGTGTGCTGATACCTGACCATATACCGCAATTGTATCTGGACACGATGTGGGGCCATCAGGCACACGCCTTTGCCCTGGGCTAGTTACAACGGTGTGCTGATACCTGACCATATACCGCAATTGTATCTGGACACGATGTGGGGCCATCAGGCACACGCCTTTGCCCTGGGCTACATCAAGGCCCTCATCCAGGCGGTGGAGTCAGAAGAATAAGGGGGAAACCTAAATCCAGTTTAAGCAGAGCGGGGTTTTAAAGAAGTTTGCCGTATAACGAGATTATCCAGAGGATAAAGTCGCTGGCCAACCCCGAAAATGTGGAGGGGATGGCGCGGTTTGGCATCAATCCCGCGAACACCTATGGCGTATCCGTCCCGGTTCTGCGGAAGATGGCCAGGGAGACTGGCAGGGACCACGAGTTGGCGCTGGCGCTGTGGGCATCCGGCATCCATGAAGCTAGGCTGCTCGCCTGCTTCATTGACCGTCCCGATATGGTCACCGAGGCGCAGATGGAAGGCTGGGTGAAGGATTTTGACTCCTGGGACATCTGCGACCAGTGTTGCAGCAACCTTTTCGACCGCACGCCGGTCGCCCACGAAAAGGCGGTGGCGTGGTGTGAGCGGGAGGAGGAATTTGTGCGGCGGGCCGGGTTTGTTTTGATGGCGGCGCTATCAGTGCATGATAAAAAGGCATCTGACGAGGCTTTTTTAAGATTTCTGCCGCTGATTAAAGAATATGCCACCGACCAGCGCAATTTCGTGAAAAAAGCGGTCAACTGGGCCTTGAGGCAGATTGGCAAACGCAACCGGAAATTAAACGGGGCCGCGTTAAAGACCGCCGAAGAGATTAAAAAGATAGACTCCAGAAGCGCCCGCTGGATTGCCAGCGATGCTATTAGAGAGTTGAGCAGCGATGCCGTGCAGAAGAAACTGGCAAATCAGAAATAGGCTGGAGGGTTTTCATGCGAGCTATAATCAGTGTTTCCAATAAAGAAGGAGTGGCCGATTTTGCCCGGGGCCTGACTAGGCTGGGTTTTGAAATCTTCAGCACTGGCGGCACCAAGAAGGCAATCGCTGAAGTCGGCGTGCCGGTGAAGAGCATCTCCGAGATAACCGGCTTTCCCGAGATACTTGATGGTAGGGTGAAGACGCTGCACCCGATGGTACACGGGGGGCTGCTCGCCCGGCGCGATATCCCGGCACATATGGCCGAGCTGAAAAAGAATAAAATTGAGCCGATTGACCTGGTGGCGGTGAACCTCTACCCCTTTGTGCAGACGGTGGCCAAAGAGGGGGTGACCCTGGAAGAAGCGCTGGAAAATATAGATATCGGGGGGCCAACGATGCTCCGGGCAGCGGCTAAAAATTTTCCCGGCGTCATTGTGGTCGTTGACCCCGCCGACTATGCCATAATTCTGGAAAAGCTGGGCAGGGGCGCCTTACCCCTGGAGGAGCGGAAACGGCTATCCCAGAAGGCCTTTCAGCACGTGGCCATGTATGATACCGCCATTGCCCAGTACCTCAGGCAGGGCGAAGAGGGCTTCCCTGATGACATGACCATTGCTATGAAGAAGCGCTACGGGCTGCGCTACGGGGAGAACCCGCACCAGACGGCGGCTTTCTATGCCGAGCAGGTGGTGGGGGGGAGCCGTGATACCGGCATCACCTTTGCCGAACAGCTCCACGGCAAAGAACTGTCATATAACAACATTCTTGACGCCGATGCGGCGTGGGGTGCGGTCATAGATTTTGCGGCGCCCACTGTGGCCGTCATCAAGCACACCAATCCCTGCGGTCTGGCCAGCCATGATAACCTCGCCGAAGCCTACCGGCGGGCGCTCAGCGGCGACCCCGTGGCGGCCTTCGGAGGCATTGTCGCCGTCAACAGGGCTGTTGACCGGGAAACGGCAGCAGAGATTTACAAGACTTTTTACGAAATCGTCATTGCGCCGGAATACGAGGCGAAAGCGCTTGAGGTTCTGAAGCGCAAAAAGGACATCAGAATATTAAAAGCGGCGCTGCCGCCGTCTTACGGCGTTTCCCATGAAGGCTATCTGGATATTCGGCAAAAAGGACATCAGAATATTAAAAGCGGCGCTGCCGCCGTCTTATGGCGTTTCCCATGAAGGCTATCTGGATATCCGGCGTGTCCGCGGCGGCTTCCTCGTCCAGAGCTCGGACTCCCTGGCCGAGGACAGCGTCAGCCTCAAGACGGTGACCAGGCGCGCTCCCACCGAAGCCGAGGTCAAAGACCTGCTCTTCGCCTGGCGCGCGGTAAAGCACATAAAATCCAACGCCATTGTGCTGGTCAAGGATAAAACGCTTATTGGCATGGGTGCCGGCCAGCCCAGCCGTATCGTCAGCGCCCATATAGCCAGGGAAAGGCGGGGGAGAAGACGA
>VGOH01000121.1 GCA_016875955.1 Chloroflexota bacterium | reverse complement strand
GTTTTATGTTTTTATTGAAACTCTATTTTGATGGGACCGTTTCTTTTACGTTCATCAGACGCTGATAGATTTTTCTGACCTCGTCCATGACTGCCGCGCTGGCATTCACCATTGGTTGGTCGGCCAAATCAGCGTCAACAATGGCCTGGTCATAGGGCATGAAGCCGAGAAAGGTAAAATCAGGCAGGCTGGCGGTGATAAAGTCACGGTCAGATTGAGTCCGAATTTTGTTGCCCACCACGCTGATATTCTTCAGCCCGATGTCTCGGGCCAGTTCCTTGATGGAGCGGGCCGTCTCCAGGCTGCGCCGCCCCGGCTCTACCACCACTATCAGTTTATCAACGGCACCGGCAGTGGCCCGGCCCAGGTGTTCTACGCCGGCCTCCATATCCATAATGATGACTTCATTTCTGGCCAGGAGCAGGTGGTTCATCAGAGCCTTGAGCAGGGCATTTTCCGGGCAGTAGCAGCCGCTGCCCCCCTTCTTGATTCGTCCCATGACCATCAGCCTGATGCCGTCAAGTTTCTGCCAGTATTTTTCCGGCAGGTCGTCTACCCTGGGGTTCAATCTGAAGTAGGCTCCGGAACGACCGGGCTGGGTTTCCGTGCGCTCGGCAATGAGGTCTTTCATTTCCGAGATGGGGACAATAGCTTCCGGATGGGTGAAACCCAGGGTGGCGGCAAGGTTGGCATCCGGGTCAGCATCAATGGCGAGGACAGAGTAGCCGGAAGAGGCAAAAGTATGGGCAAGCAGAGATGCCAGCAGCGTCTTGCCCACGCCGCCTTTACCACTAATCGCAATTTTCATGATTTAATACGCAGTAACCTTAAAGCCTGATTGCCTTCGGGAAAATATATTTGTTATTTCAAAGACGGTTTACCGCCGCCTATTATACTATCTATTGTTATTTGGTGGCAAGAGTTGCTGGTTAATTTTGGGGAAAAACAGCGGGCTCAGACCGCCAGCGTGGCAAGGTGCTTGATTCTCTTGAGCATGTTGGGGTGGGTGGTGAATATCTCCATCAGCTTTTGCGATGTGCCCAGCTTTACCTCTTTCTGGCGCAGCTCCATGAGTTCGTCGTAGTCAATGGTGCCGCTCATATCCAGGTCAATCTGGGAAAGCTCTTTTATCTCGTAGTAAGACCGGGAGGGGTCATTGACGAAGAAGGCCTTGACTCCCTCCACCCGCCGCAGTTCGGCGCTATTGCGCATGCGGGCATTGCCGTAGACCAGCTTGTACAGTGCCGTCGCCAGGTGGTGCGGCATGTTGCCCAGCTGGACGCTGCCCAGGTCAGCGTAGTACTCGCGTATCCGGGAGCCATAGAGCACCAGCAGGTTGGTGATGAAGTAGAGCAGGAAGGCGCCCAACCCTATGATGGCGGCATAGCCGCCGTTCCGACGGTTGCCGCTGAAAGAGCCCTGCCACATGGTTGTCCAGGCTATCCAGTACATAATCAGGGGGATAACCGATATCAATGTGATGACGGCCATATCGCGGTGCTTGATGTGGGAAAGCTCGTGGCCGATTACCGCCCTGAGCTCGTCCTTGCCCAGCAGATTCATGATGCCCTGGGTCACGCAGACCCGTCCGTCACGCTGGGTGCGCCCGAAGGCGAAGGCGTTGGGGATGCTGAGCTGGGATATGCCCACTTTTGGCTTGGGCAGGCCGGCCTTTTCCGCAAGTTCGGCTACCATCTGATGCAGCTCCGGCGCCTCTTTTTCCGAAACCCACTTAATCCGCATTGACCAGCCCACGATGGCCGGGCTGATAAGGTACTGTATCAGTAGAAATCCGAAACCGATGATAAGGTAGCTAATGGCGCTGCCCGCCCCCATCCAGGTGCCGAGGCCGGCGATGACGCCGTACAGGATACCGAATAAAAGGGCGATGAGCAGATACATTCTAGCCTGCAACCACATAATAACCTCCTATTTATATTTTATAAAATAACGGCCCACCTCACAACTGCCCGGCGAATTTCCCTGACCGAACGGGATAATTTATTGGTTCTGTTTGCCTTTGGTTGGCAGCTTACACCTCACCCCTGCCCCCTCTCCAGCCAGAATCACTGCAAGTAATCACAGACATAAATGGCTGGAGAGGGGAGTATAGAGGAGAGGGGGCTCCGCCTCCTCTCCAATTCTTTCCCCCTCTCAAACATTATCGGAATGGAGCGCAAAAGATAAACCTGTTTGAGAGGGGGAGCAAGGGGGTGAGTAAAAGAACAACCATAGGCAAATAGTACCAATTTATTTGTTTTTACATGGACAAGACATTAAAATATGACGTTGTAGTGAGGGTAATCTTTATACATGAATAAGGTAAGCAAGGGGGCATAAGATGTCTAAGAAGCTGTATCCGGTATGTGCTCGCTGTACCAGGGTGGTCTGCTTCCCGCAGATAAAGGCAGGTGAAGAGCCTCCCATAGATGACGCGCCGGCATTCTGTCCGATGAAGCTGATGCCGGAGCTAATTGAAAAGGCAGTTGCGGAATACGACCGGCCGGAGGTGAGGGAGTTTGCCCGCCTGGCCTCAGTGCAGGAGTTTGAGTGCTACGAGATTTTACCAGAGGGCAGACGCACCAAAATCCCGCGGGTTGAAGAGCTGATTCAGTTTTCACAAAAGTGCGGCTATAAACGGCTCGGCATCGCCTTCTGCACCGGCCTGGTAAACGAGGCCCGCATCCTGACTGATATTCTGGAGAACAAGGGCTTTGAGGTGGTCTCGGTGCGGTGCAAGGTGGGGGCGACGCCCAAGGAGAGAATCGGCATCAGGGAAGAGGAGAAAATAAGGGGTCCGGGCTGGCTGGAATCAATGTGCAGCCCCATCGTGCAGGCCGAGGTATTGAACGCGGCCGGGGTTGATATGGCGGTTATGCTCGGCCTGTGCATCGGGCACGATACCTTATTTATAAAATACTGTCGCGTGCCGATGACCGTGATAGCGGTGAAGGACCGGGTCTTCGGCCATAATCCGCTGGCTGCCCTTTACCTGGCCAACACCTCGTACTACGGACGACTGATGACTAAAACCAAACAGTGATTTTTTTATTGAAAGGAGGTAAAAAAATGGCCATCCTTGAAATCAGCGTTATGCCGCTGGGCACGGCGACGCCTTCACTGAGCAAATATGTGGCCGGGGCGATGAAGGTGCTTCAGGCGGAGAAAGATTTGAAATATGAGATGACTTCAATGGGCACCAATATCGAAGGCGACCTGGAGCGACTTTTTGACTTGGCGCGGAGGATGCACCTTTCCGCTTTTGCTGCCGGCGCGCCGCGGGTGGTGACCACCCTGAAGATTGACGACCGGCGCGACCAGGCCGCTACCATTCAGAGCAAGATAGCGTCGGTGAAACGGAAACTGGAGAAATAACGGGCTTGACTAGGGCGACCTTGCATTTAAATGGAGTTTGTGCTATATTATTTTATCTGGGAAAAGGAAATATAATAAACCGCTAGGGGTGCTCACGGGCTGAGAGGCAGTAAGCGCCAACCCTGTGGACCTGACCTCGGTAATGCGAGCGTAGGGAAGCGGCAGTAACTTAGACCAAGGGTCTTGAAGGAACCGCCGGTGCCCTTGGTTTTTGTTTTAGGGAGGCAACATGACGCAACTGGAAGCGGCCAGAAAAGGCAAGGTAACGCCGCAGATGAAGGTGGTGGCGGAGGCGGAGGGACTGGATGCGGAGTTTATCCGGGAGGGCGTCGCCAAGGGGAAGATTGTCGTCCCGGCCAACATCAATCATGAGAAACTCATCCCCTGTGGCATTGGCCAGGGTCTCAGGACCAAGGTCAATGCCAACATCGGCACGTCTTCTGACTTTGGCAATATCAATACGGAACTGGAGAAACTGCGCGTGGCCATTGAGGCCGGTGCGAACACGGTGATGGACCTCAGCACCGGCGGCGACATCAGCGCCATCCGGCGCGCCATCATTGCCGCCAGCACCGCCGGCATCGGCACAGTGCCTATCTACCAGGTGGGCATTGCCGCCATAGAACAGCACGGCGCCATCGTCAAGATGACGGCAGACGATATGTTCGGGGTTATTGAAGAGCACGCCCGTGACGGGGTCGATTTCGCCACCGTCCACTGCGGCGTGACGCAGGCCGCCATTGACCGGCTCAAGAACCAGGGCCGCGTGGCCGATGTGGTCTCGCGTGGCGGCGCTTTCCTGA
>VGOH01000120.1 GCA_016875955.1 Chloroflexota bacterium | reverse complement strand
ATTGATTATTCTGGCAGCTTCCCCGGAGATGATGCCTGCCTCTGCTTCGGGAAGTGGGAGGTAGGTGGTCTCGGTCAGCTTGGCGGCCAGGACCGGCTGCAGGCTTGAGGCTGTGGCCAGCGTCACTAGGCCGGCGCCAGCGCGCAGGGCGCCGCTGCAGGCCAGGTAAGCGGCGCCGATGTAGTTGACCGAGCCGGCAACCGCCAGCACCTTGCCGAACGTCCCCTTATTGGCGCCAAGGGGGCGCTTTGGGAGAACGGTTCTCGCCCATTCGTCGGTGATTAATTCCAGGTCAATATCTGCTGCCAGCTCAGGCGGAATGCCGATGTCGGCGATGGTCAGTTTGCCCACCCTCTCCGCACCGGGGAAGAGGAAAAGCCCCCGCTTGGGCATGGCCAGGGTAACGGTATAGTCGGCGCTGGGGCAGGCCGGGTCCGCCTCTCCGGTATCGGCGTTGAGTCCGGAGGGCAGGTCAACGGCAATGATAACCAGCGCTGCTTTTTTCTCTTTAAGCTGGTTTACACTGTCCAGGACCCGGGCGAATATTCCCTGGAGCGGGCGGGCTTTGCCGGTGCCGAAAAGGGCGTCAACAATGCAATCGGCTGAAGACAGCAACTCACTGAACCGGGACAGGTCCTTGTCCTGACCGGCGTCAACGCAGGGCATTTTCCGCTGTCGCACCAGCTCAAGGTTGGCGTCATCTTTGGGCCGGGGAGCGCAGAGATAGACGCTCACCTGAGCTCCCCAGTCATGCAGGTAGCGGGCCGCCACCAGCCCGTCGCCGCCGTTATTGCCCGGCCCGACCAGGACAAGTATATGCTTTTGCCTCACCGGCTCCAGAATACGCCTGGCCTCTTCCGCCACCGACCGGCCGGCGTTCTCCATCAGCACATGTCCGGGCGTGCCGCGGCGAATGCACTCCTGGTCTATCTGGCGCATCTGTTCGCTGGTGACGATTTTCATGTTAGAAATCCAGCACGTTGCTGATGTGAAGTGTAGCAGTATCGTGGGGCATGGTCAAGATAGGGCAGGGTGGGAAAGCGTCATACTACTCCCTGCCCTGCTTCTCATTTATATTTATATTTTTCGGACTGCTAACGTGAAGCGAGCTGCTTATCGTATTCTATCTTGCCCGCCTGGTGCAGTTTTATATGTTCCTTCATCATGTCCCTGATGGGCAGTTTATAGGGGCAGCGTTCCTCGCATTCCCCGCAATCGGTGCATTCCTCGGCTTTGAGGAAAGACTCGGCGAACTTGCCCGTGTACAGGCGGACATCCGGCAGGCGCCTGCGGAGATTGGAGAAAGACATGACATCGGAGATGGGTATCCCCGCCGTGCACGGCTGGCAGTAGTCACAGCGACGGCAAGACCTGGGGCCGAGCTCCTCCCTGATTCGTGTCATCTCCCGCTCTTCCCCGGCGGTCATCTCCCTTGGCCCCTTTAATACCCGCGCGATTTCCTCTATTTCCGGCACCCGTTCTATGCCCGGGATAAGCACGATATCCGGAATCTGAAGCAGGTATTTGATGGCTACAGTGACGTTATCAATCATGCCTCCGGCCAGCGGTTTCATGGCGATGAAGCCAACATCGTGCTGTCGGCACAGGGTAAGGAGTTCCTCCCTGCCTTCGTAGGCCATGAAGTTCAGCGGGAACATGATGGTCTCAAATTGGTCGGTCTTGACGATGTCCTTGGCAGTGTCAATCTGATGAGAGCTTATGCCGATGTGTTTCACCAGCCCCGCCCTCTTGGCATCTTCAAGGACAGCCCGTGGCCCATGCGGGTCGAGGATGGTTTCCAGGGTCTTGGCATCGCTGACGTTATGGAACTGGTAGAGGTCAATATAGCTGGTCTGAAGTCTTTCCAGACTTAATTTAAGATGTTTTTCAATGTCTTCCCGGGTGCGGGCCCCCGATTTTGTGGATATGAAAAGCCTGTCCCGTTTTCCCTTGATGGCCTTGCCGATTCTCTCCTCGCTGGTGGTGTAGCCGTTGGCTGTGTCCAGATAGTTGATGCCCAACTCCAGGCACTTTTTGACCACGGCTATTGCCTCCTCTTCGGATACCCTCTGGATAGGGATGCCCCCGAAGCCAAGTCGGGTCACCATCATCTCCGTTCTGCCCAGCCTTATCTTCTCCATGCGCCTATCTCATCCTTTCCCGGTGATTTTTTGCAACATAATCTGGTAGAACTCCTCAGGTTCTTTGCCTGCGGAGAGCTTCTCCATGGGGCACATGCCCTCGCCGTCGGCTCTCTGGATGGTGGGGACGGTTCGGGTGAAGTGATACGCTACCCGGTATCTTTCCAGCGTCTGCACGGCCAGCTCACTGCCCAGCGGGCTGAACGCTTCGCGGCACCCTGCCTTGACCGCCAGCAGGGCGGCGGCGTTGCCGATGATTTTGTCAAAGATAACCACGCCGGTATGTTTTGCGGCGCAGCCGCCAAGGTATTCCATCAGGGGCAGCAGGCGGTCTTTCCGGGAGGAAAAGACGGGCTTATCACCCTGGTATACCCGCAGCGTATCACCACTGGTGGTGAACTGCTGGAAAAGACGCTGATACATTACCTATTCATTGTAAACGGGTTGCCCTGCCGATGGCAAACTTATCGGCCTGGAAGGCGTTTACCAGAGCCGGTGAATCAGCGGCTGATGCGCAGGCCGCCACCCTTGAGCAGGTTTTCCACCTCTGCCAGTGTCGCCCAGTTGGTGTCGCTGGGGATGGAGTGCTTCAACGCCGAGAAGGCGTTGCCGTATTTCACTCCCTTATCTATGTCGCCGGTGAGGTAGCCGTAGATAAATCCGGCGGTGTAGGAATCGCCGGCGCCGACCCGATCCACGATTTCCACGTCGTAGGTGCGGTCGTCATATATCTTTCCCGCCGAGTAGGCAATGGCCGTCCAGCGATTTCTCAGCACGGACACGTCCTCGCGCAGGGTGATGCATACCACCTCAAACTTGAATTTCTCCGCCAGCCTCTGGGCCACCTCGCGGTAGTCCTTGCCGGTGATGCCGAGCACCTTTCTGGTGTCCTCCTCCGTGGAAAACAGGACATCAACATGCTCCATCAGTGGCTCCTGGCATTTGCGGGCCTCTGCTTCCGTCCAGAGTCGGGCGCGGTAATTGAGGTCGTAGCTCACCTTGCAGCCAGCCTTCTGGGCGGCTTGCAGCGCCTCGGCGGTGACCTGGGCGGCACTGGGGCTGAGGGCCGGGGTGATGCCGCTGGTATGGAACCACTTGGCGCCCTTGAAGGCTTCCTTCCAGTTTATCTCTCCGGGCTTGACCTGGCTGATGGCGGTGTGGGCGCGGTCGTAGAGGACGCTGCTCGGTCTGGGCGTGGCGCCGAACTCAACAAAATAGATTCCGTTGCGGTCACCCTTGGTCCAGACGATGTGCGAGGTGTCCACACCCTGCTCGCGGGCCTTGTTGCGAATCATCTGGCCCAGGGCGTTATCCGTCAGCCGTGAGACCCAGGCGGTGCTGATGCCCAGTCGGCTAAGGTCAGCGGCCACATTCCACTCCGCGCCACCGATATTCACGTCCAGCACATTTGTCTGCTCCAGCCGCCGGTAGTTCGGCGGGGAAAGCCGCACCATGGTCTCGCCAAAAGTAACTACATCAGCCATCGTTTATTCCTCCTTGATTTCAAATCAGCCTTCTCTGGCCTGTTTCACCGCGGCCACGAATTTCTGGGCTGTCTCGGTGATGACTGCCCAGTTTTTCTCGCTCACTGCCTTCTTGTTCACCAGCGAGGTGCCGGCGGCCACCGCCACGGCGCCGGCCTTGATGAATTCGGGCGTGGTCTCCAGGTTTACCCCACCGGTGGGGCACAGTTTGACTTGAGGCAGTGGCGCCAGAATATCCTTGAGGTAGCCGGGGCCGCCCACCGAGGCCGGGAAAACCTTAACGATGTCCGCGCCCGCCTCCCAGGCGGTCAGTACCTCAGTGGGGGTAAAGGTGCCCGGGATGACAATCTTGCTGTAGCGACGGCAGACCTCGATGACCCCGAGATTTAGGGTGGGGCTGACGATGAACTCGGCGCCCGCCAGGATACAGGCGCGAGCCGTTTCCGGGTCAAGAACAGTGCCGGCGCCTACCAGCACCTGTTCCTTGACCGCGCCCTTGAACTCCTTGATGGCATCAATGGCGCCGGGCACAGTCATGGTCACCTCAATGGGCTTGACGCCGCCCTTGGCAATGGCCATGCACACGTCCACC
>VGOH01000119.1 GCA_016875955.1 Chloroflexota bacterium | reverse complement strand
CACGCCAGCACCCAGCGAATGGCAGTCTCAAGGTCCACTTTATGGCCGATGGAAACATATAACGGGCTGGCATCCGCCTTGGTGCGCAGCACCGCCCCGATTATCTCGCCGTCGTCCACAAGCTCGGTAAAGCTGCCCGGCTCATTTGTCGGCATCTCATGGTGGCCGCACAGTCGCGATTTAGCACAGCCTATGGTCGGCGTATCCAGAAGCAGTCCCAAGTGGGAGGCCAAGCCGAGGCGCCGGGGGTGTGCCAGCCCCTGTCCATCCACAAGAATAAGGTCGGGCGTTACGCTCAGTTTCTGGCAGGCAGCCAGGACCAGCGGTGACTCGCGGAAGGAGAGCAGGCCGGGAATGTAGGGGAAGGCCAGTTTCTCATTCACGGTTTTTACTTCCACCAATTGCAATGCGGGGTAATCCATGACCACCACCGCCCCGGTCGCCATATCCTGGGCACGACCGGCCGATATATCAACGCCGGCAATGAGCCCGGGCTCAGCGACTTCGCTGCGGCGAGATATCCTGCTGGCCAGTTCGCGCTGGATATGGAAAGCACGTTCCGTGCTGACCTGCCAATCGTGCAGATTACGCACTTTCATACCCCGCATTATAGCTTCAATCCTGCTATCTGGCAACTAATTTCACCATCGGCATTGACAGACGCCAAATCAATAGTGCATAATGATAAATATCTGGAAAAGTTAAACAGGACATGGTAAAAATCAGACTGCGCCGCACCGGAGCCAAAAGCAAACCCAATTACAGACTTGTCGTCGCTGATTCCCGCACATCACGTGATGGAGCCTTCATTGACATCATCGGCCATTTTAACCCCCTCACTGACCCTGAAACCGTGGTTATCAATGAGGACAAAGCACGCCACTGGCTGAGCCAAGGTGCCCAACCAACAGATACTGTCGCCAGACTGCTGAGCAAGGCTGGCATTCTACAAAAATCCAATACAACTAAGGAGAACCCCAAATCATGAGTAAAGCCGAAGAAGAACCTCAAAACAAGGATGAAGCCGAAGAAGAGGAGGAGCCCAGAACCAAGAGAGAGCTCGGTGCGCAAGGAGAGAGCATGAAACAACTCATCGAGTACATCGCCAAATCTATCGTTGATGCACCAGACGATGTGAAAATTGAAGAGGAAACCGACGAAGAAGGCCTGTTGACGCTGAAGCTGCAGGTTGCCGATGAAGATAAGGGAAGAGTCATAGGCAAGCAGGGCCGAATCGCCGAAGCCATGCGCGCCCTTCTCAGGGTAAAAGCCGCCAAGGCCTCTGCCCGCGTTAGACTGGAAATTGTCTGAACCCACTCCAACCGAAAATTCTGAACCAGAAAAAGAATCGAGTTTCTCGCTAGCGTTTGGATTTTCTTCTACGCGCCGTCTCCGCCACCTTCAGGCGCGCCAGCGAACGGCGTAGCGCCGCCTCGGCCCGGGCGCCATCTATGCCAAGCTCACGCCGCTGGGATAATCTTTCCCGGGCGCGTTTTCGGGCTGCCTCCGCCCGGTCAATATCAATTTCTTCCGCACGCTCGGCAGAATCGGCCAGAACCAGTACTCTATCCGGGCGCACTTCGAGGAAACCACCGGATATCGCCAGCGAGATTTCCTCGGCACCTTTCTTTATACGCAGCTCACCGGGCAGCAAGGTCGCCATCAGCGGGGTATGGTGGGGTAAGATACCAAGCTGGCCTTCCGCCCCGGGGGCCAGAACCATGTCCGCGTCACCGGAATAGACTACCCGCTCCGCAGTAACAATATCCAGTTTGATGCCCGGCATTGCCTATTTCCCTGCTTTTTTAGCTTCTTTTTTCGGGCTCAACCTTTTCTTTCCCGGCGGTCTCTTTCTCTTCACCTTCCTCCCCTCCCTCAGCCTTCTCTGCCCCTTTTTCCCCCTCTTCCTCACCGCTAATCTTTATCGTTCTGGCCTGCTTGACCACCTCTTCAATAGTGCCAACCATGTAAAATGCCTGCTCCGGCAGGTCGTCATACTTTCCGTCCAGTATCTCCCGGAAGCCGCGGACTGTGTCCTTTATCGACACGTACTTGCCCTCTCTGCCGGTGAACACCTCGGTGACGAACATCGGCTGCGACAAAAAGCGTTGGATGCGCCGCGCCCGGCATACGGTGAGCTTATCTTCCTCGCTGAGCTCCTCAATGCCGAGTATGGCAATGATATCCTGAAGGTCCTTGTAACGCTGCAACACCCGTTGCACCTCCCGGGCCACCTGATAGTGCTCATCGCCAACCACGGCTGGCGTCAGGATGCGTGAGGTAGAGACCAGGGGGTCAACTGCCGGATACAGTCCCTGCTCAGCGATGGACCTCTCCAGCGCAATCACGGCATCAAGGTGGCCGAACGTGGCCACCACTCCCGGGTCGGTGTAGTCATCTGCGGGCACATAGATGGCCTGAAATGAGGTGATTGAGCCGTTTTTGGTGGAGGTAATCCTCTCTTGCAGCTCGCCCATTTCCGTGGCCAGCGTGGGCTGGTAGCCCACCGCCGAGGGCATGCGCCCCAGCAGCGCCGAGACCTCCATGCCCGCCAGCGTATACCGGTAGATATTATCAATGAAAAGCAGCACGTCCTGTCTTTCAACGTCGCGGAAGTATTCCGCCATGGTCAGCCCGGTGAGCCCAACGCGCAGGCGGACGCCCGGAGGCTCATTCATCTGCCCGAAGACGAGCACCGTCTTACCAATGACGCCCGACTCCTTCATCTCGTGCCACAGGTCATTGCCCTCGCGCGACCGCTCGCCGATGCCGGTGAACACGGAGAAGCCGCCGTGCACGGTAGCGATATTGCGAATCAACTCCATGATAATCACTGTCTTCCCTACCCCGGCGCCGCCGTAAGCACCAATTTTACCCCCCTTGGTGAACGGCGTTATCAGGTCAATCACCTTGAGGCCGGTTTCCAGCATCTCGGTACTGGTCGCTTGCTCCTCCAGCGACGGTGATGGGCGATGGATTGGCCAGCGCTCTTTCGCCTTGACCGTGCCGAGGTTATCCAGAGGCTCGCCCATGACATCAAACAGGCGCCCCAGCGTGGCCTTGCCCACGGGCACTTTGAGCGCCGACCCCGTATCTATGGCCTCGGCGCCACGTTCCATGCCATCGGTGGGTGACAGCGCCAGGCACCTGACCCAGTTGTTGCCCATATGCTCCTGGACTTCAAGCACCATCCTGCTGCCATCGGCTTTAATCTCCACCGCGTTATAAAGCGCCGGTAACTCATCGGGTGGGAATTCAACATCCACCACCGTACCGATTACCTGGGTTACTTTGCCTTTTGCCATCATAACCTCCTCGGTTAAGCCAGAGCTTCCACGCCACCGGCAATGTCCAGAAGCTCGGTGGTAATCGCCTCCTGACGGGCCTTATTGTAGAGCAGGGTCAGCTCATTAATCAGCTCACCAGCGTTATCCGTCGCATTCTTCATCGCCACCATCCGCGCTGACTGCTCGCTGGCGATTGACTCCAGAATAGCATGGTAAACCTCCACCTCAACGAAACGCGGTAGCAGGTTGCCCAGCACCGCCTCAGGCCCCGGCTCATAGAGGTATTCCACGTTCTGCCGGGCCGGCAGGCCGGCTGGTGCCACCGGAAGCAACTGCTGCACACGGGGGTGCTGTGCCATCGTGGAAACAAAGCGTGTGTAGACCAGACAGACCAGGTCACAGATGCCCTGGCTGTAATCGTCAATGACGATTTTGGAAATAGGCAGGGTGTCCATCAGGCTGGGGCGGTCGCCAAGCTGAGTGAATTCCGCCACCACCTCTCTGTCATGCCGGCGCAGGAAATCAAGCCCCTTCCGTCCCACGGCAATGACCGAGACCGGCACCTTCTGTTCCAGGATATAGCTGGCCATGGTGCGGTTTATGTTGCTGATGAGCCCGCCGCACAGACCCCGGTCCGGCGTGATATGAACCAGGGCAATCTTATTTATCGGGCGCCGCCGCAACAGCGGGTGCGGCTCTCGACCGGCTTCAATTAAAGCTGCCAGGTCAGCGATGAGCTGCTGGATTCTGTCGGCGTAAGGTCTGCCGGCCAGACCACGCTCCTGCGCCCGCTTCATCCTAGAGGCAGCAATCATCTCCATCGCCCTGGTAATCTTGGCGGTGGTGGTTACGCCCCTTATTCTCCGTTTAATCGCCCTGATATTGGCCAACCTGTTCCCTCAACCTGTGACGTATTAAGATGGCTCTGTTTTGTGGAGCTCCTTAAACTCTTTTATTGCCTTGG
>VGOH01000118.1 GCA_016875955.1 Chloroflexota bacterium | reverse complement strand
GACCTTGCCGGGGCGGTTTATCTGTTTGAGCTGGATATCACCGGCTTACTGCCCCTGCTCGCCATGCATCGCCTCTTCCAGCCGATACCACGCTTCCCGGCCACCGCCAGAGACATTGCTCTGATTATTGATGTGGCCGTCAGTCACCAGCAGGCGGCTGATATCATCAAGGGTTTCTCCCTGGTGAAAGACGTCGCCATCTTTGATGTCTACTCCGGGAAACAGGTGCCCGCCGGCAAGAAGTCGCTGGCCTATCGCATCACCTACCAGTCGCCCGACCGCACCCTCACCGACGAAGCGGTTAATAAAGTCCAGGAGCAAATCCTGAAGAAACTCCGCCAGCAGCTGGGCGCCACCCTGCGCGGCTAAGATTCTGGTTTTTTACCGCTGCTTTTAAGCTTCAAGTGTCGCCTGACCAGCTCTTTCTCGCGGTCGTAGTTGATGACCCGCTGCAGCATGATTTTCTGCGTCTGCACCGGTCCGGCGCCATGCCAGGTGCCCACCCCATGCAGCCCCGCCGTCCAGTTTTGCAAGAGTTTGGTAACTTTCAGGATATTTTCTGTTGGCTCATCCGAGCCGAAAGAGTAGAATTCCGTAACATAGTCTCTGACTTCAGGGTTTTTCAGTTCTTTCAGCGAGGGCATGGTGACGATGAGCCCGCCGCCGATGTCGCCGGCCAGCGCCATCATCCGCCAGAAGGCATTGCAGACGTTCAGCTTGGCCACGTTGCCCATGAGCTCGTCGGGCAGGAAAACGCCCGAGCCGGGCGGCTCCTCCGTGCCGCGACGCGCCGCCTCCAGGCCACAGGCCCGACTCGTCTCCCGCAATGTCACCATCTCGGCCAGCTGCTCGTTGATGTGTGCCGCCTTCTCCAGCCCTTTGTATTCCTGAAGTAGTTTTGAGGCACCGATAATCTGGTTCATGAAGCCCACCTTGCACGTTCCACCGCAGGTCATGCGGTGCGTCCGGGCAAAGTGCGCCACCATCCTGCCTGAATATTTGTATTCACCGCAGTGGAAAACGCGCTCCCAGGGCACGAAGACATTGTCAAAGACGACCATTGAGGTCTCGCGCTGACCATAGACCGGGTTGCCCAGCTCTTCAAGGTCATCGGCCTGCTCCCTCTCCGCGGAGTAAGGTGTGTACTGGCAGATGTAAGTGATGCCTCTGGCATCGGTGGGGGTGGCAAAGGCGATGGCGTAGTCTTCCTCGCCCTCGCCGTGGGCGCCCTGGGGCAGTACCACCAGCTCATGGCTGGCGTAGGCGCCGCTGATATTGATTTTGGCCCCCCGCACCACAATGCCGTCCTTATTTTTGGCCGCCATCTTCAAAGAAAGGTAAGGGTCGGGCCATTCCAGCGTCTTCTGGCTGCGCGTGCCCCTCGGTTCGGTGAGGGCACCGGCCACCGATAGGTCCTGACGCTGCACCATCCTGAGGTATTCCAGAAACCGCGGATTATACTTGGTGCCGAGGTCGCGGTCCATCTCCCAGGTAGTGCTGGCCAGAGCATGGAAGGCATCGTAGCCCACGCAGCGGTAGATGCACGTCCCCAGCATCTCGGCGGTGAACGTCCCCGCCTCGGCCTTTTTGACCAAATCGTCAACGCTGGCGCTCACATAGGTGTAGCGATTGACCATCTCACCAATCAACGGCGAATGGCAGGTCATGATATCTTTATATTTCGGGTCAAGGGCCCAGGCATAGCTGGCCTTATTCGCCTCCACCACGGTGCGGGTGTTGCGGTTCGCCAGGATATTGGCCACCCTTTTCCCGTTCATGAAGACGCGCGGCTTGAGCTTCTTCAGGCTCTCCTCAAACTGCTCCGGCTTCATCAGCGCCATTTTTGCAAAACCTCACTTTTTGCTCTGTATCAACTCTTTCACCCTGGACGCCACACCGGCCACCGGCACCAGCGTGGCCTGCTTTTCTGCCCGCCACTTCACCTCAACGCTATCCTTTTCCAGAGTGCGCGGGCTGACCGTAACCCGCAATGGTATGCCCAGAAGGTCGGCATCGTTGAACTTCACGCCAGGCGACTCTTCACGGTCGTCAAAGAGCACCTCCAGGCCAGCCGACTGCATTTCCTCGTATAGCTTTTCGGCGACATCCGCCACGTGGCTGCCCTCGCGATAGAGCGGGCAGAGATAGACCTGGTAGGGCGCAACGGACAGCGGCCAGATGATGCCCTTTTCATCGTGATAATGTTCAACGACCGCCGCCAGCAGTCGCCCCAGCCCGATGCCGTAGCAGCCCATGATTATCGGCTGTGAATTGCCCTTTTCGTCGATGAAGAAAGCGCCGAGGGCGTTGCTGAGGAAGGTGCCCAGCTTGAACACGTGCCCCATTTCAATCCCCTGCATCAATTTCAAGGTGCCATCGCACCTGGGGCAGCCATCGCCGTCCCTGACCTGGGCAATATCGGCCACGATATCCGCTTTGAAGTCGCGGGGATAGTTCACGTTTTTAATGTGTACATCCGGCTTGTTGCCGCCGGCGACGAAGTTGATGCCCTCGGCCATAGAGTCGTCGGCCACTATCTTTATATTCTTCAGTCCCATGGGCGAAGCGTAGCCGGCGGCAATGCCCGCGGCCTTCACCTCGTCCTCGGTGGCGATATGCAGGTCGGTGCACTTCAGCAATCTTTGCAGCTTCACCTCGTTGACATCAAGGTCGCCCCGTATCATGGCGAAGACCACCTGCCCGTCGGCAACGTAAAAAACCGCCTTCAGGGTGTGGTCTTTGGGCACCTTGAGGAAGCTGGATACGTCTTCAATGGTCTTCATGCCGGGCGTGGCCACTTCTTCTGGCGGCAGTGGCTTCTCCGGTCCGATTTTCCTTTTTTTGCTGACCGCCTTCTCGGCATTGGCGGCATAATGACAGCCTTCACAGCAGACGACTCCGTCTTCGCCGTTGTCGGCGATGAGCATGAACTCGTGGGAGTCCTTGCCGCCGATGGCACCGCTGTCCGCCTCGACAAACAGCGCGGGCAGGGCACAGCGTGCATAGATATTCTTGTAGGCCTGCACCATCTTCTGATAGCTCACGTCCAGCCCGGCCTCGTCAACATCAAAGCTGTAGAGGTCTTTCATGATAAATTCTCTCACCCTTATCAGCCCGCCGCGCGGCCGCGGCTCGTCTCGGAACTTGGTCTGAATCTGGTAGAGCAGTTTGGGCAGGTCGCGGTAGCTCTGGACATGGTGGCTGACCATCTGGGTGAGCACTTCTTCATGGGTGGGGCCGAGGACCAGAGTGCGCTCACGTCGGTCGAGCAGAGTGAAAAGCCCTTTACCAAATGATTTGTCTCTCCCCGTCTGCTGCCATAGCTCAACGGGCTGGAGCACGGGCATGGTCAGTTCCTGTCCGCCGGCGCTGTCCATCTCCTCGCGGATAATGTTCTCAATCTTTTTAAGCACCCGCCACCCCAGGGGCATGTAGGAGTAGACCCCCGCCGCCACCTGCATTATCATCCCCGCCCGCAATAGCAACTGGTGGCTGGGCGTGTCCGCCTCGGACGGTATCTCCCGCTGTGTCTTGCCGAACATTTCAGATAGACGCATAAGCTAAAACTCCAGTCTGGTTAGTTTTTCCGTTACTAAAATCCCTCTCAGTCTCCCTTTACAAAAGGGAGAAGGGACAACAGAACCTGTTTTTCACCAATCCGCTTGTTCTTATTCTACTCGTCCTTTCCTTGCTTACCCCCTTCCTTTCGTAAAGGAAGGGGCAGGGGGATGGATTTCCTCAAAAGGCTTCGCCCCTCTAAAACTCCCTTTTATTTTATCACTCCCTCCACTTCCCTCATCAGTGCCGTTAAAAAGTCTTTTTCCGCTACCACCCCCACCTTTTTCCCCTTTTTAAAAATAACGCCTTTCCCTTTCCCACAGGCGAGGCCCACATCAGCGTCTTTAGCCTCGCCGGGGCCGTTGACCACGCAGCCCATCACTGCCACCTTTACCGGCCTGGTTATCTTCAAAAGCTGCTCCTCCACCTCTTCCGCTAATTTTACTATATCAACCTCCGCCCGACCACAGGAGGGGCAGCTCACTAATATTGGGCCGTGCTGGCGCAGGTCAAGGCTCTTCAAAATCTCGTAGCCGGCGATGACCTCCTCGCGGGGGTGGGCGGTCAATGAGACCCTAATCGTATCGCCAAGGCCCATATATAACAAAGTGCCGATGCCCACGGCGCTGCGGATGACGCCCCGCCTGGGCGTGCCCGCCTCGGTGACGCCCAGATGAATTGGATAGGGCATCTTTTCGGCAAGGCGCTTATTGGCCTCAACCATCGTCGGCACATCAAACG
>VGOH01000117.1 GCA_016875955.1 Chloroflexota bacterium | reverse complement strand
CCCCGCTGCACCTCACGGGTCATCATGATGGCCAGGATAATCAGCACCGATATGGCGCCCACGTAGACCAGAATCTGGACGGCGGCTAGAAAGTCGGCGCTGAGGGTGATGTAGAGCCCGGCCACCATCAGGAAACAAAGTATCAGCGAGAGTGCGGCGCGGAAAACGTTGCGCAGCAGCACCACGCCCAGCGCGGCGGTGACGGCCACCACGGCCAGCAACCAGAAAGATACAGTCAGTGCCATCAACGTTTCTCCGTTATCTTCTCCACCAGCAGGGTCTGCCCGGGCAGCTTTTGCGCTTTATCCGGATAGAAATAGCCGCTCACTTTTCTCTGCGGCGTCTCCAGCATCTCTTCTTTGCCCTGCACCAGTTCGCCGCGTCGGTAGCGGGCGCACTCAAAGTTGTGGCTGAAATATAGCGCTTCATAAGGGCAGGCTTCAACGCAAAGGCCGCACTGGATGCAGTAGCCGGTGTCAATTTCATATTTATCCACGATGTATTTATTCTCCGCCATATCGGTGGCGGTGACGATTTCTATAGCGCCCTGCGGGCAGGTCTTGGCGCAGGTGCCGCAGCCGGTGCACTTTTCCCGGTTCCAGATGAGCTCATTGCCCCGGAAGCGCCTGGAGATATTGAGCCGCTGCTCCGGGTACTGGTTGACCGTCGGGTGCCGCAGCAGGTGCCTGATAGTCACCGTCAGACCTTTAGCAATGCCTATGCCATAACGTTCAAACTTCAATTCTGCCCCATCCCAAGCGGAAGAAGAATCTCGACCATATCAGAACCATAAACGCCGTCACGGCGAAGTTGACGATAATCATGGCCCACATTAACTGTGTCGGCCAGCCGGCCAGCACCTGCAGGGCGGTGATAAACAGATTGATGATTGCCATGGGGAAGAGGAACTTCCAGGCGAAGGCCATGAGCTGGTCGATTCTTATCCTGGGCAGCGTGGTGCGCGTCCACACCATGGCGAAGAAGACGAGCATAACTTTAATGATGAACCAGAGCCAAGGCGGCAGTAGTGGACCTTTCCAGCCACCGAGGAATAGGGTACAAATAATGGCCGAGATGGCCACCGCCTCGGCGTACTCCACCAGATAGAACATGGCGAACTTCATGCCCGAGTATTCGGTGTGGAAGCCGGCCACGATTTCAGAATCGGCTTCCATGAGGTCGAACGGGCTGCGGTTTATCTCGGCGCAGCCGGCAGCGAAGAAGAGCAGGAAACCGAGGGGCTGCAAAAGGATGAAGGGGATATTCTGCGCCACCACAATCTGGTTCATGGAGAGCGAGCCGGCGATAAGCACCACGCCGACGATGGCCAGCACCAGCGGTATCTCGTAGCTGACGACGGCGGCCACGTTGCGCATGGCGCCGAGCAGCGAATATTTATTGCTGGAGCCCCACCCCGCCATGAAGACGCCCACCGTGGACACCGAGCTGATGGCCACGATGTACAGGATGCCGATGTTGAGGTCGGCCAGCAGGGCACCGTTGCTGAACGGTATCACGGCGAAAATCATCAGTGCCGGGGCAAAGGCGACCACCGGCGCCAGCCAGTGGACCAGCTTATCGGCTGCGGCGGGCACGATATTCTCCTTGAGCAGCACTTTAACCGCGTCGGCGACGGGCTGGAGGAGACCAAAGGGGCCGGTGCGGTTGGGGCCAAGGCGCGACTGCATTCTCCCCATCCCCCGGCGTTCTATATAGATGACGCCCATCACCATGGTCAGGACAAAGCCGATGACCACCACGGTGAAGAAGAGCCAGTGCCACCAGAAACCGCCCGGCCAATCGGGCGGTATGGCCTGAAAATGGCCCTGGCCGGTAGCTATAAAGTCAACAATCATCATTATCTGTCAATCTCACCCACGGTAATATCAATGCTGCCGAAGATGATGATTAAATCGGCCACCTTCCAGCCGCGCACCATGTCGCGCAGCGCCGTCAGGTTTATCAGGCTCGGCGGGCGGATGTGGCAGCGGTAGGGGGCGATGGAATTATCCGACACCAGGTAGAAACCGAGCTCACCTTTGGGGCATTCTATCCGGCCATAGGCCTCGCCGACTGGCGGGTGAATAAGGTGGGGCACCTCGGCTCTTACCGGGCCCGAGGGTATCTGCTTCATCGCCTGTTCAATGATGCGCAGGCTCTGCCGCATCTCCTCAACCCTCTGGCGATAGCGGTCATAGCAGTCGCCGGCTGGCTGGGTCGGCACGTCAAAATCAAAGCGGTCGTATATGGAGTAGGGGTCGTCTTTGCGGATGTCCCACTTCACGCCGCTGGCGCGCAGCACCGGGCCGCTGATGGAGCAGTTGATGGCCTGTTCTGCAGGCAAAATGCCGACGCCTTTGGCGCGGGCAATCAGTATCTCATTCTGCTGGAGAAGGCGGTCGTACTCGTCCATGAAGCGCGGCATCATGTCCATGAACTTGCGCAGGGCGGGCAGGAACTCCTCGGGCAGGTCCTGGCTGACGCCGCCGGCCCGCAGGTAGTTGTAGGTTAGCCGCTGGCCGCTGACCATCTCAAAAAGGTCGACGATTCTTTCTCTCTCCCGGAACATGTAGAGGAAGGGGGTGAAGAAGGCGCCGCAGTCGTTCAAAAAGGCGCCGACGGCGATAAGCAGGGCGGCGATGCGCTGCAGTTCAGAGATGATAACCCGTATATATTCGGCTCTCTCTGGCACCTTTATGCCCGCCAGCTTCTCCACCGCCAGGCAGTAGGCGAAATTGTTATTCATGGACGAGATATAATCAAGGCGGTCGGTGAGCGGGATGATGCCGGCGTAGGTCCTCTGCTCGGCGAGCTTCTCAATGCCGCGGTGCAGGTAGCCGAAAACCGGCTCAATGTCTACCACTACCTCGCCGTCCAGCGTCACCCGCATGCGGAACACGCCGTGGGTGCTGGGATGCACCGGGCCCATATTGAGCACAAAAGGCTCGGTTCGGACTGCCATTAAATGAAGTCCTTTCGCAAAGGATGTCCCTCAAAACCCTCCCAGAGGAAGATGCGCTTCAAATTGGGATGGCCTTCAAACCTGATGCCGAAAAGGTCGTAGATTTCTCTCTCCTGAAAGTCGGCCCCCTGCCACAGGCCGGTTACCGAGGGCAGGGCCGGGTTCTCACGGTCGTAACAGCGGGCTTTGACGGTCAGGCTGTGGTTATGTTTCAGGGAGCTGAGCCGGTAGGCGACCGCAAAGTGGTCGTAATAGTCAACGGCGGTGACGAAATTGAGATAGTTGAACTCAAGCCCGTCGGCTTCCTTGAGGAAACGGGCTATATCAAGCAGGGAGTCTACTTTGACCACCAGGTTGTCCGGGCCGGATTCAACCACGCTGCCCGGGAATTTCTCTTCTATTTTACCGGCAACTTCTTTACCGGAGAGGGCAACCGTCATCTTTCCAGCATCTTTCTCATATCAATGTTTTTTCTGCGGGCGATTTTCTTTTGCAGCATCTGTATGCCATAGATAAGGGCTTCGGGGCGGGGGGGACAGCCCGGGACGTATACATCCACGGGGATAATCCGGTTATAACCGGGCACCACGGCATATTCCGCCGAGGCGAAAATGCCGCCGCTGATGGCGCAGGCGCCCATGGCGATGACCCACTTCGGCTCCGCCATCTGGTGGTAGATGCGGCGCACGTTGGGCGCCATCTTCCAGGTCAACGTGCCGGCGGTTATCATCAGGTCGGCCTGGCGGGGCGAGGCGCGCATGATTTCCATGCCGAAACGCGACAGGTCAAAGCGCGGCCCGTTGGCGGCAATCAATTCAAAGGCGCAGCAGGCAGGAAAGCAGATGGCCGGCCAGAGCGAGGAGCGCCGACCCCAGTTAATCAGCGCGTCCACCGTGGTCAGCAAGATATTCTGCTGAAGCTCCTCCTCAAGCCACTGGTCGGGGTCAGGAATCGGTTCCAGGCTCTTCGCCTTGAGGTCGGCAATGACCTGGCCCTCTTCCCGGTCCAGTTCAATATCTGAATAAATATATTGCCCGGCGGGCTTCATTTCCATTCCAGGACCTTCTTCTTCCAGGCATAGACGTAGCCGACCAGAATGATGGCCACCAGAATTAAGATGGCGACCAGACTGGCGCTGCCCAGCGCTCTCAAATTTACCGCCCAGGGGTACAGGAAGACCACCAGGACGTCAAGCGCCAGGAATATCAGGGCGTAGAAATAATAGTGGAAGTTGAACTGGACCCACGTCTTGCCGATGGTTTCCATGCCGCATTCAAAGACGGAGTTCTTGATGGGGTTGGGGTTATTGGGGACGATTTTGAGAAATCTGAGGGCGATG
>VGOH01000116.1 GCA_016875955.1 Chloroflexota bacterium | reverse complement strand
TATGCCCGCCTGTGCCATCAGGCTGAACAGGCCAATCGTCTTCAGGGCCACTGTTTTGCCGCCGGTATTGGGGCCGGTGATGACGAGGGTGGAGAAATCCCGGCCCAGCTCCACAGAGAGCGGCACTGCCTTCTCCCCGAGCAGCGGGTGCCTGGCCTCAACCAGCCTGAACACGGCCGTTTCCAGGCCCTTATTTTTAAATCCGTTGCTATCTTTAAGCCACGGCTCACAGGCCCTCACGGCGCGGGCGTATCTTGCTTTCGCCAGCGCCAGGTCCAGCTCCGCCATTCTGGCAATGCTGTCAGATATTTCCACCTCGTGTTTGCCCACCTCGGCGCTGAGACTGCGCAGTATTCTTTCCACCTCGCGTTTCTCTTCATTCACCAGCTCGCGCACGGTATTGCCCAGCTCCATCGTTGACCAGGGCTCAACGAACACGGTAACCCCGGTGTTGGATACGTCGTGGGTTATGCCCCGGATTTCCTTTCTGAACTCCACCTTTACCGGAATGACGTATCGGCCCTCGCGCTCGGTGATTATCGGCTCCTGAATTATGCGGCGACCGCGCGGCGAGTTGATTATCGCCTCCAGCCGTCGCCACAGATGCTCGCGTTCCTCTCTGAGCTGTATCCTGATAGCGGCCAGGTTCGGCGAGGCCCGGTCTAGCACGTCGCCACCGGGTGATACGCAGCGGGCGATTTCCTTTTCCAGCAGCCGCAGCTCGGCCATGTCTCTGGCTATGTCCCAGAGCCGGGGCAATTCTGCTGACACAGCACGCAGGCTGCTGCGCGTCTGACGCACGGCGGCGAGCGTCTGCTGAATTTCAACCAGGCTCCTCGGCTCCAGGATACCCTGCAGCGCGGCCATCCGGGCAGCCTCGCGTATATCGGAAACGCCGCCGATGGCAAAGCCCGGTTCCAGAGCCAGGAGTTGCCGCGCCTCCGCCGACTGCTTGAGCCGTCGGTCAATCTGGTCGTAATCAGTCAGGGGCTTAAGCCCTAACATGAGCTCGCGGCTGGCCGAGAATGAAGTGTATCCCGCCAGAATGGCTAGAATCTGCGGGAACTCCAGTATCTCCAGACTCTTTTCGTCCATATTCATCCCGCCTGACAGCACCCTTCAATTATAACACGATAGAGTTGATAATAGACTCCGGCCGTTTTGGGAAAATACTGGCGCAACGTTTATAATTTTAAGGTAAACATGCCTTCTGGTGAGAGGTAACGAAGTGAAGAACAGGGTCTCAATGGCCACCGCCGAAAAATTTGGCATTGAAGTTGCGGTGCGCAAGGCCATAGAACTGGCCAGCGCGGTGACCGCGCAGATTACTTCTTGAGCAGGCCGGAACAATCTACTTTCTCATACTGGTTCTGACAGGGATAGCCTCTGGCTACATACATTGCCGGCTCATTCAAATCCATGATAGCAGAGTAAAGAGTTACCCACTGCTTGATGCCATCAACCCTCTCATCCAGGTGGCGGCAGATGGAGTTGGGCTGACTGAAGTGGTCCCGGAAGACGCGCTGAAAGCTGCTGACATCAATATGCCCCTTTTCCGGCTCCAAAAGGTGCCTGGCCCGCTGGTCGCGGAGGAGGGTATCGGGGTAGATTGATTTAAGCATGTCGGCGAAGCCCTCCCGGTTCTTCAGCGCGATAAAGTGGTTGCTGTGGGTGAGGATGCTGTTCTCGGGATACAGAAAGCCCACGTCCACCGGCGACATTTCCAGACTGACCGCCTCACCATCGCGGTGGGCAATGAAAAAGTTGCCCGAGACCGTGGCCTTCGCCTGAAAAACTGCGCCCAGGGCCTGACTGAAGCTCCCCGAGTTCAATATCCGCCTCATGATTAACAGACACGGTACCGTGGCGCCAAATGCGTCCCGGCTTGACGCTAAGCCATTGAAACAGGCGCCGATGCCGGCTGAATTCAGGCCGCGGTGAGCCAGTACTCCCGCCTCTGGCTGGGTTATTACAGCAGGCTTTCCCGTCTGCTCAGCCTTCAGGATGACGTTAAACTCCTGAAATCTGGGCAGCCAGTCCCAGGTCTGGCCAATCAAGGTGTGCCCATCTCTGGTTACCGGCGGCAGTGCAGCCACCGAGGTGCAGCCACCGCCCTGATACAGGCAGGAAATCCCCAGGTCAAAGTTGATTTCATAGCGGGCGTTTAAGGCGATTATTTCATCAAGCGACAACCCGGCGCCCTTAGCCACCCCCTTCAGCTCCTCCAGTATATCGGCATCATAATCACCGATAACCTTGGCTAAAGTCCGGCTCTTTTCCAGAACTTCCTGGCGCTCGGCCCCCCACAGGGTACGCCACATATCAAAGTAGACTTCAACATTCTGCTTGATTACCTTATGCGCCTGCGTGCCATATTGCTGGCCACACTCAAAAGGTTTGCCCTTGACCGATATAACTGGTGGTAACATTCTCCATGCTCCTTGCCACACCTCTGCGGGCGCTCAGACTGTCCGCCGGCTGTCCGCCCCCTTTATAATCCTGCTTGCCAGCGATTTTTCTATCGGTGTGCTGATATATTTTTCCACCACCTTGCGGCAGTGGTAGCCATAGACACTCAGGCTGATGGATATGGGCAGTTTGCGCGGATACTTCATCAGGGTCAGCAGGAAGAGTCTCCAGTAGTATTTACGGCCCCTTTCTTTGAAGCCCAGAATCCAGATTGATTTCAGAAACGCCGCCAGTTGATAGGACCGGAGCTGGCCCCGCTTCCTTATTTTGGGCCGATATTCTCTCAGGAATGCTTTGACGCGCTCGTAGTACTGCTTCGGGGAGTAGATTGTGTCCAGGATATGCTTATAGCCATTGATGAGGGTGGTATGATTCATCTTGGGAATGAAATTCAGCGAAAGGTCATTATTGTCGCCGGTAAAAGCCTTAAGCAAACGGTTCTCTTTCTTCAGCCGGTGGTAGAGCCGGGTGCCGGGCGGGGCATTGAGCAGGCCCACCATCGCCGTAACGATGCCGCTCTTCTGGATGAAATCTATCTGTCGCCTGAAGATGGAAAGCGGGTCGCTGTCAAAGCCGACGATAAAGCCCCCCTGCACCTCCAGCCCCTGATTCTGTATCTTTCTTACCGAAGCCACAAGGTCGCGGTTCCGGTTCTGCCACTTATTGCACTCCACCAGGCTCTCTTCATTCGGCGTCTCAATACCGATGAAAACGCGGTTGAAACCGGCCTCCACCATCATCTGCATCAACGGCTCGTCATCCGCCAGATTTATTGATGCCTCCGTGGACAGGGCGAACGGATATTTCTTAGATTTCTGCCAGGCAATCGCTGCGGGCAAAATCTCTTCCTTTAGCTTCTTCTTATTGCCGATAAAATTGTCGTCGACGATAAATACCCCGGAACGCCAGCCGCTGCGGTACAGCGCCTCCAGCTCGGCAATTACCTGTTCCCGACTTTTCGTCCTCGGCCGGTTTCCATTCAATATTATGATATCGCAGAACTCACAGTTGAACGGGCAGCCCCTGGAATACTGCAGGCTCATAGACGAATACTGCTTCTGGTTGATGAGCGACCATTGCGGCACCGGCGTTACCCAGATGTCCGGTCGGGCTTTGGACAGGTAAATGCGCCGGGGACTTCCCTTTGCCACGTCTTTAATAAACTGCGGCAGGGTTACCTCAGCTTCACCCAGCACCAGGTGGTCCACTTCCCTGAATTCGCGGTGCCCGGTGGTAAAGAGGGGACCGCCAGCCACCGTCCTGGTGCCCAGATGCTGACAACGTTTGATTACTTCCCTTGCCGATTGAGACTGTACTACCATGGCGCTGATAAAAACGTAATCCGCCCACCTGATATCTTCATCGTTGAGCTGGCTCACGTTCATATCCACCAGCTTCTTCTCCCACTCTTCCGGGAGCATCGCCGCCACTGTTAAAAGGCCCAGCGGGGGAAAAGACGCCTTTTTGGAGATGAACTTAAGCGCATACCGAAAGCTCCAGAACGTGTCAGGATATTGCGGGTAGACCAGCAGTATCTTCATATTATCTCAATGTCCCAGCAACTGAAAGCAATGACTATTTTATTATATCAGCTTGGGCAAACTTTGCGCTAGAGCGTAACGCACGATTTACTCTAATACTCCACCTGCACTCCCCTCTCCTCCAGCTGACGAATATCCGCCATATCTTCAAAACCCTGGGAAAGGTCCAGATTGTTCCCTTTCAAATCCAGATGGTCGCCATCACCCAGACCGCTGTTTGCCAGCAATGGCGCAATATCGCTGATTTGATTCTGACTCAGGCTTAATCGCTGCAGACCGGCAAGCGAGATAAGCGGCGAGACGTCCTCTACCTCGTTGGCAGAAAGATAGAGAACAGCCAAAGTG
>VGOH01000115.1 GCA_016875955.1 Chloroflexota bacterium | reverse complement strand
GGGTGGGGGGTTCATCCCCCCCACCCTTATTTATATGAACAGCCAGTAAAAAAAGCAGAAAGGAGACCATAAAAATGTCGAAAAAACTGAAAGTCCTCATTGCGGTGCTGGTGGCCATCATCACTCTGACCGTGAGCGGCACTATGGCGGTTCTGGCTCAGGATGACGACGAGCCCGAGCCAGAAGAAGCGGAGTCAGCCCAGGAACTGGATGAGATTGTGCCTGGAGCCGGGTTATTTAGGGCCGCGATAGGGTCGGGCGAGCTTTTTTCCAGAGTGGCCGGAATCCTGGGTATCTCCGAGGAAGAGCTGAGGGACGCTATTGAGGAAGCAAGGCAGGATATTATCGCCGAGCGCGGGGAGAAAGCCTTTGACCAGTTG
This sequence comes from Chloroflexota bacterium, assembly GCA_016875955.1. GTDB lineage: Bacteria > Chloroflexota > Dehalococcoidia > Dehalococcoidales > RBG-16-60-22 > E44-bin89. Next base: position 4,012 of record VGOH01000115.1, on the reverse strand, counting down.
CTGGACAAGGCGGTTGCGGAAGACCTGATTTCTGAGGAAGAGGCCCAGGAGATAAGAGAATGGTGGCAGGAGAAGCCGGAAGCACTTGACTGGGCCCTGTTGCAGAAGGCTTTTAACATTATGCGTCAGCGTTCCGGGCCGATGGCCAATAGCGGCTGGGAAGGGTTTAAGGGCATAAAACGAGGTGTCCAGCAGCAGCTTAAAAACAGCAATAAGCCAGCGGCTTTGAGCCAGATGTCGCCGCAGCCACAGATAATGAAAGCGATGCGCGGTCGGCAGATGATTGCCGTCCCGGCAGGGTGGCAGGGGCAGCTGCAATACCAGAAAGCGGACTAGGCTTATAGTCTAAACAGCAATGAAGCGGGGAGCCCGGCCACGGGCTCCCCCTTTTATTTATCCTGTTTTATATTCCCATACCGTTCCCACTCGCTATAGACGCAGCCGCAGTACTGCTGGCGGTAAAGGTCAAGTGGTTTGGTAATATGGCGGCTCTCCGAGTATCTTTTGCGGAGGTCGGCGTATAAGAATTCAATACCCGTTTCCTCCGCTATACTGTTCCCGATTTCGTGGATAAGCTCATGCTTCTGCTGGGGGCTGATGAGCAGGGTGGTGGTAAAGGTGTGGAAACCCTGTTCGCGGGCAATATCGGCAGTTTGCCCGAGGCGTAGCTGAAAGCAGTAGCGGCAGCGGTCAGCTTCATGCCCGACCACCCGCCGGAAGTAATCTATAAGGTCATAGCCAGCGCTGATAATCAACGGAAATTTCAGTCTTTCTGACAGCGTTTTCATGGCGTTTAAGCGTTGCTGGTGTTCCGTATAGGGGTGGATATTGGGGTTGTACCAGAAGGCGCTGACCTCATACCCCTGCTCTCGCCAGTGATTGACGGTGTAGGCGGCGCAGTGCGCGCAGCAGACATGTAACAGCAACGATTTCATCCTGACTACCATTGTAGACAATCAGAGCGGCAGGACGCAAAATTCACCGTGCTGCCACAGGCCTTATTTGCCTGTGGTTGTTCTCTTAATCACCGTAGGCAAATAGCACCAACTACAGGTCTTCTTGAGCGGAATCGCTTATAATGATAAAATGCAGAGTCGGCATCAGTGAAGGCTGGCTTTTTACACTATCATGGCTGATAACGAAAGCAGGATGCTCCTCAAATCACTGGTGGTCGGGCCGCTGGCCGTCAACTGCTACCTCGTTGGCGATGTCGCCAGCAAAGAGGCCATGGTCATTGACCCGGCGGCGGAAGCGGGGATTATACTGCAGAGCATCAAAGAACTCGGTCTGAAAATCAAGTCCATTGTCCTCACCCACGGACACCCCGACCATATAGCGGCGCTGAAAGAGGTCAAGGAGGCCACCGGAGCCGAAATTGCGGTCCACAGCGGTGATGCCGAATATCACCGCCAGCAGGCTCTGGCCTTCCTTTTTGGTCTCTTCTGCCCCGACCCCCCACCCCCGGACAGGCTGCTCCAGAATGGCGACGCTATAGATATCGGCCGCCTTCATTTCAAGGTATTGCATACGCCGGGACATACGCCGGGAGGCATCTGCCTGCTCGGCCACGGTGTCCTCTTCAGCGGCGATACCCTCTTCAACTACGGGATAGGTCGCTATGACCTGCCCGGCGGGGACTACGCACATCTAATGAACAGCCTCCAGGCCAAGCTGATGTCCCTGCCCGATGAGACCATCGTCTATCCCGGACACGGGCCCGAGACGACCATCGGCGCCGAGCGACGGGACAACCCGTTTCTATACGAATGAAGAAGCAGAGGTGTTGCCTCTGCTTCTTAAGCTAATCCCTGACGGTAGAGCTAAAACGCTACCAGCATGATGAAGACCGGACCAAAGATGACCGCCACTTTGCCCACCAGCTTGATGAGTATGTTGAGAGATGGCCCGGCCGTGTCCTTAAACGGGTCGCCGACCGTATCACCGATGACCGCCGCCTTGTGGGCCTCGCTGCCCTTGCCGCCATAGTTGCCGGCCTCAATGAACTTCTTGGCATTGTCCCAGGCACCGCCGGCATTGGCCATCATCACCGCCATCAGGAAACCGACAAGCAGCGCCCCGGCCAGCAGTCCGGCCACCGCCTTTGGCCCGAGGGTGAAGCCGAGGATAAGCGGCACGGCCAGCACCAGAATGCCCGGCAGCATCATTGACTTCAAAGCTCTCTTGGTGGCGATGTCAACGCAGGCTACATAATCGGGCTTAGCGGTCCCTTCCATCAGCCCCTTTATCTCCCGGAACTGCCGCCTCACCTCGTTGACGATGGCGAAACCGCCCGCCCCCACGCCGCGCATCGCCAGGGCACAGAAGAGGAAGGTAAGCATACCACCAAGCAGCAGTCCGGTGACAACCGCCACATTGGTCAGGCTGGCCATCTCCACCTTGGCCACCTCAAAGTAGGTCGCCAGCCAGGCCAGCGAGGCCAGTGCTGCCGAGGCAATGGCGAACCCCTTGCCGAGGGCAGCCGTGGTGTTGCCCACCGAATCGAGCGCCTCGCACCGTTCCCTCACTTCCTTTCCCAGACCGGCCATCTGGGCAATGCCCGCTGAGTTATCGGCAATCGGCCCGTAGCAGTCCATGGCCAGTGACATCCCCAGGTTGATGAGCATGCCCATGGAGGCGATGGCGATGCCCAGCAGGTCGCCGAAAATGTAGGCCAGCACTGTCGCTACCACCACGAGGAGTATTGGTATAACCGTGCTCAGGAGCCCGGTGGCTATTCCCTCAATAATGGTCACCGCTGCCCCGCTCTCCGCCACCCGGGCCAGCTTTTTCGCCGGGCTGTACTCCGCCGAGGTAAAGTATTTCGTCGCCTGGGCAATAAGGAAACCAGCGATGAGGCCGGCTATCAGTGCCCAGAAAAGCCCCAGTGAACCAATGTAAAACCAGATAACCAGGCCGCTGGCGATTATCATCAGTAGGTTGCTGACATAGACGCCCCGGTTCATGGTGGAGTATGCCTGGGCAACCTGCTTTTCAAAGCCAGCCTCAACTTCCTTCGGCCTGACCGATAGAGCACCGATGATGGAGGCCACAATGCCAAGGCCGCTCAAAGCCAGAGGCAGCAGCATGCCCTTGACGGTGCCCAGGACGATGGCCCCCAGCACCATTGAGGCGGCAATCGCCGAAACATAGGATTCATACAGGTCAGAGCCCATGCCGGCCACATCACCCACGTTGTCGCCGACGTTATCGGCGATGACCGCCGGATTGCGCGGGTCGTCCTCGGGGATGCCCTTCTCTACCTTACCCACCAGGTCAGCACCGACATCGGCGCTCTTGGTGAAGATGCCACCACCCGCTCTCAGGAATAAGGCCACCGATGATGCCCCGAAGGCAAACCCCAGCCAGACGTGGCTGTCCTCCCAGATAAAGGCAACGATGGAGAGCCCTAGCAGTCCCAGGCCGACGACACAGAAGCCCATCACGGCGCCGCTGGAAAAGGCTATTTTCAGCGCTCTGGCCCAGCTCCCAATGGCGGCATTGGTGGTTCTGGCGTTGGCCAGCGTGGCAATGTTCATCCCCAGCCACCCGGACATCGCCGAGGTGAACGTTCCGCAGAGGTAAGCAATAGCGACAAATGGCCTCGGTGGAATGAATACGGCCAGAATGATGAAGACCACCGCGGTAAAGATAGCCAGCGTGGTGAACTCCCGGCGTAGAAAGGCCATCGCCCCCTGCCGGATGGCATGGGATATCTCACGCATCTTTTCGTTACCCGGGCTCTCGCGTATAATCGTGGTCGCCAGGTAACCGACAAATCCCAGAGCCAGCACACCCGACAGTATAATCAATACACGCAGTACCAGTCCCTCCATATGTCTGACCTCCTGAAATGCCGTGCACAATATCAAAAAAGAAGGCAGCCCGCACAACCGCCTTCAGAATATCACGTCATTAATATTTCATTCGCTCACTGATGCTGTTAGTTTAACGCATTTTGCAGCAACGGTCAATAAGCGGCTATCTTTTATCTTCTCTTATCTGTTCCAGCCTG
>VGOH01000114.1 GCA_016875955.1 Chloroflexota bacterium | reverse complement strand
ATGGCGCCATGCAGGCCCAGGGCAGCGATAAATCTGATGTTCTCATCCTTGATGCCTCCCTCGTGCAGCTCATCCAGAACGTGGGGCACAATCTGGTCAGCCTTGGTGGGGCGGGTGAGGTCGTCAAAGATAATGCATACCTCTTTTTTCCCTCTGGCCATCTCGGCAAGCCGCGGCGTGCCTATCGGTTTGCGCAGGGCGTCCCGTATCTGCTGGCTGGTCAGTTTGGGGGCTTTCTCCCCGGCCATTCTGGGTACAATCACCTCCCAGGAGTCGGGAAACTCAAGCTCCAGTTCGGTGTCACCATACCAGGGGAACTGCGGCACTTTGACAATCATCTTTACCTCCTTACTGTGTTCGTCTACCTTAATTATCTGTTATCGTTATCTTCCAATAAAGCACCCTGGCGTGTCAAGCGAATTTCAGGGCCAGGTTTGGCTTACAATATCGGGCCAGTGGTGTACAGTACCAGGAGCTCCCGATAGCCAGAACGCATCTCCTGCTTGGTCGGTTTGCCGGAGGCGGTGGCGATGATTTCCTTGAAGAAGCGGTCAGCCACCTGGTCAACAGTCTCTTTGCCTTCAATTATGGTGTCGGCATAGATGTCATAGCACTCCTTTTCCTGGCTGTCTCTGGGCCGGCTCGGATTGCTGACAATCACTATCTCCGGGAGCATGGGGAGTCCGCCCGCCCAACCGGGCAAGCAGCGGAAGCTGGAAGTGAGGCCGCCACCGAGATTGTAGATATGTATCTGGATACCGGCAGCCGCTTCACCGCCAATCAATTCGCCGGTCATCGCCGTGCCGTCCATGAAGAATAGCCCCTTGCCTCGCGGCTTTTCCGCATACTCAAGGACGCCCTGCAAGGGTGATGTGCCCGTTTTGGCAAAGGCACCCAGAGATTTCTCCTCAATGGTGGTCAGACCTCCGGCAATATTGCCGCGGGTGGGCTGCGAACCCCGGATATCCTCTCCGGTGGCCTTAATCCTGGCCTCCATGCGTGCCACCATTTGTTCCAGCCGCCGGGCCACGTCCTTGTTGACCGCCCTCTTGGCCAGCAGGTGGGTAGCCCCGATGACCTCGGTTGTCTCCGAGAAGATGGCAGTGCCCCCCTCCGCAATCAACCGGTCAAAGACCTGCCCGGTAACGGCGTTGCCGGAGATACCGGACGTGGCATTTGAAGCCCCGCATTTCACCCCAAGGGCGAGGTGGCTCAAGGGAAACGGCTTTCTCTGCATCTGGGACGCTTCGGCTACCATGCGGCGGGCCGTGGTCAACCCCTTATCCAGCACCTCCTGGAAGCCGTTGCTGCCCATGATGGCCAGGGCCTCAACCGGTTTCTTGGATTTAACTATTTCTTCGGCAATCTGGGCGGGAGGGGGATTCTCACAGCCAACGCCGATGACTATGGCGGCGGCGACATTGGGGTTGCTGCCTATCCCGGCCAGGGTTCGTAATGCCCGTTCATTATCGTCTTTGAGGCGGACACAGGGATGGGTGTGAATGATGGGCACAACACCCTGCACGGCACTGGCAATCATGACCGCCATTTCGTTGGCACAGCGGCCGCTGGAGATGACAGCGACGTGGTTGCGTACGCCAACGGAACCGTCGGGCCTTTCATAACCGAAAAATTCCATTATCTTGCCTCCTTGGCGCCGGGGAGGAGGGCGCTTTCAACATTATGTGTGTGGACATGCTCGCCTTTGCTTATTGGCTGGGTGGCCAGGCCGATTACCTCCCCGTACTTCAGAATTTTAGCGCCTTTCTTAATATCAACAACGGCTATCTTGTGTCCGAATGGTACCGCCTGCCTGGTGGTCATTTCCCCGACCGGGCCCGACTTTGAGACCAGGCTGATGCTTTCTCCAGCCTTAAGGTCATTCAGGGCGGTGGCGGTATTATCGTCGGGATTGATTCTCATCGCTCTTTTCATCGTGTGGCACTCTCCTTTAATCGGCTAAATGCTAAATTAAATTTCACAGAGTTGTCAAGTGTACCTGAACTTGTTCTCAAATTGACAGGGCTTTTGTCTCAAATTAAAATAGGCAGCGGAGATAACTAAAAAGGAGGTTTAACATAATATGAAAAGTCGTCCCAGGGTAGTTCGCGTCGATAAAAAAATAGACCGCGATGCCATCAAGGAAGAGCGAGAGGAGCTGGCCAAAATCAATGCCGAACTGGTGCTGGCCGAATGCCAGACCGAGGAGGAAACAATTAAGGCTACCAGAGACGCGGACGCTGTGCTGACGATGTTTGGTCAGATGACGCGCCGGGTCATCGAGTCCAGCCCGAAGCTGAAGGTGATTGTCCGTTACGGTATCGGCTATGATACGGTGGATGTTGACGCGGCTACCGATAACGGCGTGCTGGTGGTGAACCTGCCTGGCTTCTGCCTTGATGAAGTCGCCGACCACGCCATCGCGCTGATGCTGGCCTGTGTCCGGAAGCTGGTCTACTACAATAATCTGACCAAATCAGGCTACTGGGCGAAGTACAGCGAGATGTCAATGTATTCCTTCACCGACCAGACGCTGGGGCTGGTTGGCTGCGGCACCATCGGTCAGGCGGTGGCCCGGAGAGCCAAGGGTTTCAATTTGAAGGTTCTGGGCACCGACCCGTACGTGAAGGCGTCCCTGGCCAGGGAGCATGGCATTACGCTGGTGAGTATGCCGGAGCTGCTCAAGAAGTCCGATTTCGTTTCCGTGCATTCGCTGTTAGGCAAGGAAACTTACCACCTGATTGGGGAAAAAGAGTTCAAGCAGATGAAGCCCAGCGCTTATTTCGTCAATACGTCACGCGGCGCGGTGGTTGATGAGAAGGCGCTGATTAAGGCGCTGAAAGAGAAGTGGATTGCCGGCGCCGGAATTGATGTCTTTGAACAGGAGCCGGTGGACCCGAATAACCCACTCCTCAAAATGGACAACGTGGTGGTTACTCCGCATAACGCTGGCTGGTCTGATGCCGCGGGGCAGCGGGCGAGGTTGTGGGTAGGGCAGGAAGCAGTCCGGGTTCTCAGCGGCAAGTGGCCCAAAAACTGGGTGAATAAAAACGTAAAACCAAAGGTCGCTCTGGTAAAGGGGGACTGAAGTAAAGAAGGCTGAAGGAAAGGGGGGGGACTGAGCAGTCCCCCTTCCTCTTATTTCCTCAGAACGAGCGGTAGCGATAAGTTATCGGGCCTTGCGGGCGAACTTCTGGATGGCCCTCGGCCCTTTGTCAATCTTGAAGCCGGTGTAGGCGACCTCGCCAACGTAGATGCTGCCCTGTGAATCAACGGCGATGGCGTGTGGCGCGGTGAACAGCGCCTTTTCCCGGTCCTTTCCTTCCGAGCTCCATTCGGTCAGCAGCTTGCCGTCGACGGTGAAAATGCGGACCCGGTCCGCCAGGTCAGAGATATAAACGATACCTTTGTCGTCGTCGATGAAAAGGTCGGTGGGGCGAAGCTGGTCGGTCCACATATTGAGCAGTTTACCCTTACTATCAAATATCTGAATGCGGCTGTTTTCACGGTCGGGAACCCAGACCCTCTCCTGCCGGTCCACCCGGATGTTGTGGGGCAGGCGGAACTGGCCGGGGCCGGTGCCCGGTCCGCCCCAGGAGAGCAGGTACTTGCCGTCGTGGCTGAACTTGTGCACCTGGGCGTTACCATAGCCATCGGAGATATAGATATTACCTGAGGGGCCAACGGCCACGCCGGTGGGCCGGTTGAAGGGGCCGCCACCTCTGGTGATGGTCACCAGACTGGCAAAAAAGTCAAACATATTAACGTAACCGGTATCCGACGGCTTGTCCGCGGTGCCGAGGGTCATGAGCAGCTTGCCATCGGCGGTGAATTTGCGCACGGTGTGATTGAAATCATCGGTGCAGTAGATGTTCCCTTCTTTGTCAACGCAGCTGCCGTGTGCCCGCTTGAATATGCCTTCCCCCCAGGTGGACTGCATCTTGCCATCGCGGCCGAAAATCATCAGGGGATGAGGGCTGCGGTTGAAAACATATACCCTGTCCTGCTGGTCAATGGCGATACCGCCAACGTCAAGTATCGACCAGCCTTTGGGGTACTTCGCCCACCCGTCAACCAGTTCATACGTGTATTTGCCGGAACCATAAGACATGCAACTTTACCTCCTTATACTGTACTCTGGAACTAACGTGGTTACTCCGTACGCGCAACTGGAAATCACGAAATTCCGCCGCATTATATACATTTAAGGCTATTTAATGTCAAGGCGAAAGCAGCTTCAGCACCTTTTCCGTGGCCTTCAGGCCGTGGCCGGTGAAAACGGAGACGATTATTTCATTCTGGGCTGAACGGGGAAGATACTTTTTTACGCCGGCGATGGTGGCTGCCGACGTGGGCTCAATGCAATAGCCCAGACGGCCCATCGCTATCAGCGATTTTTTTATCTCGT
>VGOH01000113.1 GCA_016875955.1 Chloroflexota bacterium | reverse complement strand
CTGCTCCACAAAGTAGCGGAACAGCTTATCCGCCGGCTCGGGAGGAGCAGCCTCTATGAAACTGGGCCGCCGTCCCTTTCTGGTATCGGCGAGGAGGGTGAACTGGCTGACAACGAGCAGCTCAGCACTGACATCAAGCGCGGAAAGGTTGAACTTGCCCTCGTTATCGGCAAAGATACGTAAATTAACGACCTTCTGCGCCAGATACTGTGCCTCTTTCTCGGTATCGCCGCCGGCGACGCCCAGAAATACGACGAGCCCCCGCCCTATCTTCCCCACCACCTCATCGCCAACGGTGACGGAGGCCATGGTGACACGCTGCAGGAGCGCTTTCACGCCTCTACTTCCCCTTTTCTTTGCCTGATACCTCTTCCTTGCCCTTGGCCGGTTCCTTGTGTTCTTCCGATTTGCCGTGTTTGCGATTATCGGTACTATAGAAACCGCTGCCTTTGAAGATGACGGGGGTTGAATGTATCACCCGTCGAGCTTTACCCTGACACTGGGGGCACGCGGCTACCGGTTCCTCGTCAAAACTCTGCTTCCTTTCAAAACGAAACTGACACTTCCCGCACTCATACTCGTAGGTGGGCACACTGAACCTCACGCTTTTTTATCAAATATTTTATCGCATTAGCTTCAATTATGGCAAATAACGGGCTTTGGAAAATAGTGGCGGCTCCCCTAGACTTGCGGCCAAAAAAGCGCTAAAATTCAATTAGTGAAAACGATGATGGTAACACTGACATGAATCAAGGAGTTAGAGGCTTGCTAACATGAGAATGAAGCACTGCGTCGGACCCGGCCAGTGCTTCTTACATTAAGGAGGGAGGCACATGCAGTCCAGCTTGATCGGGAAGATTGAAAAAGCGAACCGATATGCCCAGGAGACCGACCGCATAAGGTTCCACGAGCTTGCCGTTAAATTCCGCGGCGATAATGACAACTATAATACCGGCTACAAGGACGGCAAGTGGTACTGTTCCTGCCATTTCTTCTCCACGTGGGGCCTCTGCAGCCATACCATGGCGCTCCAGAAAGTCCTCGTCGGTATGCTTCCCGCCGAAGCGCAAGCGCCACACCAAGAGACTGCCAGATAGTGCTGATAGGCTGGCGGCCCGATTAACCATACCTGTTGGCCTTTGATTTGCAGGTGACCGAGTGAACTTTATAGAAAAACTGACGGCAGCGATGAGAAAGAACCACAGCCTCCTCTGCGTGGGCCTTGACCCGGACCAGGCAAGGATGCCGCCGAAAGTCAGCGTTGCCGATTTCAATCAGGCCATCATAGAGGCTACCGCCGACCTGGTCTGCGCCTATAAAATTAATTTCGCCTTCTACGAAGCGCTGGGTGACGATGGCATAAATGTCCTGAAACAGACAAGAAGCTTTGTCCCGGGCGATATACCGGTCATCGGTGATGCCAAACGGGGCGACATCGGCAACACGGCCCGAGCCTATGCCCGCGCCATCTTCGATTACTTTGGTTTTGACGCCACCACTGTCAACCCCTACCTTGGCTATGATTCCCTGGAGCCGTTTTTACAGTACCGGAACCGCGGCATCTTCATCCTCTGCCGCACCTCAAACGCCGGCGCCGTTGATTTTCAGGCGCTGAACGTCGAGAGCGGAGACAACAAACGCCTCCCTCTGTTCCAGATTGTTGCCCGGAAAGCCGCTGAATGGAACACGCAGGGAAATATCGGCCTGGTGGTGGGCGCCACTTACCCCGAGGAACTGAAAATAATCCGGGAGCAGCACCCGGATATGCCGCTTTTGATTCCCGGCATCGGCGCTCAGGGGGGAGACCTGGAGCTCACCGTGCGCTACGGCGTTGACCGCCACGGTGAAAAGGCCATCATCAACTCTTCAAGGCAGATTCTTTATGCCTCTGCGGGCAAAGATTTTGTCCCGGCAGCGCGCCGGGCCGCCACTGAACTGAGAGAGCAAATCAATCATATCCGGGAAACCAGCCCCTGATTCAGTCTTCCCAGCCTGAGGCCGGCCTATGGACATAAAAATCGGCGATACCGTCCGTTTGAAGAAAAAACACCCCTGCGGCAGCTACGATTGGCAGGTGGTGCGTCTGGGCGCTGATATCGGTATCAAATGCCGGCAGTGCCAGCATCGCCTGCTCCTGCCGAGAAGCGTCTTTGAGCGCCGGGTGAAGGCGGTTATTTCCAGAGAAGAGCCTGCCCCCAGGAAAACGGCTGCCGACCGCAGGGTAGAACTTGAAGCAAAGCTGGCCGATTTGCTGGCGCGCTGGCCGGCGCACTCGGTGCCGCTGCGCATGTGGCAGCAGCGCGAGGAGCTTGAAGAGGAACTGGAGAGGTTACAAGGGGAGACAGAAAAAGCCTGAGATGCCGGGTAAGAATGAGGGCTTTTAAGAAATAGTATATTGATTATATGCGCATCAAAGATTTTGAGTTCAACCTGCGTGAGCTGGCAGGCTCAATGGGTGATTTCGGCACCCTTTTCCCCCTGGCCATCGGCTATTTCGCCGTCAACGGGCTGAATCCGGCCGGCCTGCTGGTGATGATGGGGCTGGCCAATATTGTCACCGGCATCGTTTACCGGCTGCCCATGCCCATAGAGCCGATGAAAGTGCTGGCGGCCACGGCCATTGCCCAGAGATGGCCTCCCTCCCTGGTCTACGCCACCGGCTTCGGCACCGGCGTCATCTGGTTGATACTTTCCTTCACCGGGCTGGTTAAAAAAATCGCCGCCATTACACCCAGAAGTGTGGTCAGGGGCATTCAGGTGGCGCTGGGGATAATGCTGGCCATTGAAGGCTTCAAAATGGTCGCCACGGGCTGGCTCCTCGGTGTGGTCTCCATTCTCATGGTAATTCTGCTCCGAAACAGCCGCTATGCCCCCGCCGCCATAGTCCTGATGGTCCTCGGCATTGCGGTGATGGGTTTCCAGGGTAAGCTTATTGGCGTGGCGAGATTTGGCTTCACCCCACCCCCCGTTACCCTCTTCCAACCGGTAGAAATATGGCGGGGCATGGTGCTGGCCGGTTTTGCCCAGATAGCGCTGACAGCCACCAATGCAGTCATCGCCACTAGCGCCCTCATTACCGAGTATTTCCCGGGCAGGGCGGTATCGGAGAAGAACCTGGCCCTGGACCATGGCTTCATGAATATTATTTCGCCCTTTTTCGGCGGCATGCCTCTGTGCCATGGTGCCGGAGGCCTGGCCGGGCAGTATTACTTCGGGGCCAGAACCGGCGGCACCAATATCATTGAAGGCATTATTGAGATTAGCCTGGGGCTTTTCCTGGCCAGCTCCATCGCCGCCCTCTTCGCCCTGTTCCCCACCAGCATTATCGGCGCCATGTTGCTTCTGGTGGGAATTCAACTTACCGGTTTTGCCCGGCAGGTTAAACGAAGAGAGCTGCCCATGATGGCACTGGTCACCGCCCTGAGCTTGCTGACCAATATGGCCATCGCTTTCATTGTGGCACTGTTAGTCTTCCACGCTGCAAAGCGATGGGGAAAGGGCAATAAATATCTCGGCTGGATGGTGGATATTTAAATAGAGACCGGCCAGAGATGAGGAGTTGTCATAGATAAAATGGCCCGCCGCATCATGCATATTGACCTGGACGCCTTCTTCGTCTCCGTGGAGCAGGCGCTCAATCCGGCGCTGAAAGGCAAGCCGGTGGTCGTTGGCGGCCGGCCCGATAGAAGGGGCGTCGTGGCCGCCGCTTCTTATGAAGCCCGCGCCTACGGCGTGCATTCCGCCATGCCGCTGCGCACCGCCAGCCGTCTCTGCCCGCAGGCCATATTCATTGAGGGCAATTACAAGCGCTACCGCGAGGCCTCAGAAAAGTTCATGGCCATACTGGCCGATTTCTCACCCTACCTTGAGCCGCTGGGCATTGACGAAGCCTACCTGGATGTTACCGGCTTTGAATCGCTGCACGGCTCCATATTGAATATGGCGCAGAAGATGAAACGGCGCGTCAGAGATGAGCTGGGCATCTGCGCCTCAATCGGCATCGCCAGCAGCAAGGTGGTGGCCAAGATTGCTTCGGAGGCTTCCAAGCCGGATGGCCTGCTGGATGTCCCTCATGGAAACGAACGCTCATTTCTAGCCCCGCTGCCAGCGAACAAGCTGCCCGGCATCGGCAAAAAGAGCCAGCAGATTCTGAAAAACCTGGGCATCAGCACCATCGGGCGGCTAGCGGCATTGCCCACCGGTGTACTGGAGAGCCACTTTGGCACCTATGGCAGGCTCATCCACGACCATGCCAGCGGCATTGACGACCGAAAAGTCGAGCCGCCAGCCGCCGCCAAATCAATCAGCCGGGAGACCACTTTTGCCCAGGACACCAGGGATTTAGAGATGGTGCAGGCGACCCTCCGCTACCTCAGCGAACGGGTGGGCAGCGAGCTGCGCCAGAACGAAATGCGAGCAAGGT
>VGOH01000112.1 GCA_016875955.1 Chloroflexota bacterium | reverse complement strand
TAGCTTGTAGGGCGATTCCACCGGGAAGGCCTCCTTCACCCCGGGAAGGGTGGCCAGATGGGAGAAATCGGCCTTTCTCTCATCGCCGATGAGGCCGATTACAGTGCGGAACTCCCCGCGGGACACGTCAGCTTTAAGGCCAAACCTCTTGATTTCCTTCACCACATTGTCGATTTCTTCTTTGCTTGCCTCCGAGTTCATAATTATCATCCTCTTTCTCCTTTGCCTGTCCTATTACTAAAAAGGGCAAATAAAAAAGCCCTTCCGGGGAGGGCTCTTCTGATTACTTTTTGATATTACCTTCTGCTTATTTTAGCTGTGCTTAGCTCATGCGAAACCCTCCCCAGCGCTGGAGCGCCAGAAGTAGAAATAAAAATAATAATAGGCGTTAAACTTCTGACTTATCATTTCGGCCGATTTCTCTTTATTTATGTTAAACATAGCACATAATAAATGGCGTTGTCAATATACCATTATGTAGGTTTTATTTGCATTTGGTTGCTATGTGCTTACCTCGCCCCTGACCCCTCTCCAGCCAGAACCACTGGTAATAGACTACAGGCATTAATGGCTGGAGAGGGGAGTTAAGAGGAGAGGGTGCTCCGCCCCCTCTCCAATTCTTTCCCCCTCTCAAACATTATTAAAAGGGAGTAAAAAAGACGAGTCTGTTTGAGAGGGGGAGCAAGGGGGTGAGTAAAAGAACAACTAGATGCAAATAGTACCCCCTCTAAAAATTACCCCAGCTATGTTATAATTTTAATAACCGAAACAGGGGAGGCCCGAATTCTGGAAGGAATTGAAGTAGCCCGCAAAGCAGTAGCCGCCGCCAGTGACATGCAGGCCAGCGATATTGTGCTGCTTGATACCAGGAAGGTGTGCAGCTTTGCCGATTTCTTTGTCATCTGCACCGGAGAGAGCGAGCGTCAGCTGCGGGCTATCTATGAAGAAGTGGAACACAGTCTGAAAAATGAGGGCATTCCCCCCATCCATCACGAGGGGGCGGTAGATTCAGGCTGGCTTTTGCTGGACTACGGCGACGTCATCGTGCATATCTTCGCCACCGCAGAACGGGAGTTTTACCAGCTTGACCGCCTCTGGAGCCAGGCCGACCTGGTGCTGCGGATTCAGTAGCGCCGTTATCTTTTCCCGCCGGCCTTTATTTCATCCTCGGTGAAGAAGAGCCTGATTTCTTCCTCCGCCGTTGCGGTTGAGTCGGAGCCGTGCACCGCATTGCGTGTTATACCCAGGCCAAAGTCAGCCCGTATCGTGCCTGCCTCAGCTTTGGCCGGGTCGGTGGCACCCATCGCCTGCCTGATTCTGGCCACCGCTCCCTCTCCCTCAAAGACCGCCGCCACTATCGGCGCCGACGTCATATAGGCCACCAGCTCTTTATAGAACGGTTTACTCCGGTGAATGGCGTAATGTTTCTCGGCCAGCGCCTTGTCCATGTGCAGCTTTTTGCGCGCCAGTATTTTGAGCCCCAGTTTCTTAAGGCGACCTATAATTTCATCGCTGTGCCCGTCACGCACCGCGTCGGGCTTGACCAGCACCAGAGACCTCTCTATTGCCGCCATGATTTCAAGCGTTCATCCTTTCTTCAGCACATTGAAAAGTCCCGCAATGTCGGCCACGCTGACATATTCCAGGCTGTCAACCACCAGGTCGGCCTCAGCGAGCTTTTCCGCCGGGTGGCTGTTGGCCACCGCCAGACATTTCATGCCGGCCCGCCTGGCCGCAGTCACCCCGGCCACGGCATCTTCAATAACCACGCAATTCTTCGGGTCAACCTGCAACCGCTCGGCAGCGAGCAGGAAAATCTGCGGGCTAGGCTTCCCCTCCGTAACCTCCCGGCCCCAGACAATGGCATCAAAGCTGTCCTCTATGCCCAGCTGCCGGGTGACGAACTGGCCGTTCTCAATCGGGGAAGAAGTGGCCAGCGCCACCTCCACCCCGTATTCCCCAAGCTCATCAATCAGCTCAATGGCGCCGGGAATGGGTTTTATCCTGCCGGCGGCTTTGGCGCGGAACAGCCCCTCTTTCTCCACCAGAATGGCCTCCATCTCGCTCTCCGGGTAGCCTTCGCCAACGATGCTGCGGACAATGATGTCATTCCGCTTGCCGAAATTCTGCTGGAAAATCTCTCTGGAGTACGGTATTTTCCTTTTACGAAATACCTCTTGCCAGGCCTGGAAATGGAAGGGCGCGGTATCGGCAATCACCCCGTCCATGTCCCAGACAACCGCCTTGAGCTGGTCGCCTTCTAATATTACCTGCACCGCTTTGCCCTCGGCCACCAGCGTGCCGTCGGCCGTGTTCACCTTGCCTTCTATCTGAAGCGTCTTCTTTCTGTCCCTGACCACCTCGGCGCTGATAACAAGCCTGTCATCGATATAAGCCGGGCGTTTGAGGTTGACCTGTAACGATGCCGTCAGAAAGCCGAAGTGACCGCTCATCAGCACCGCATGCCCCATTGCCTCATCAAGCATGGTGGTGATGATGCCGCCGTGAGTTATGTCCGTCCAGGCCTGATAGTGCCGGGTGGGGGTAAATTCCGTGCTGACACCGCGGCCATCGCGATGGAACTTCAGGCGCAGGCCGAACGGGTTCCGCTTGCCGCAGCCGAAGCACATGCCCTGGCCGGCGTTCGCCGACGATGCAGTCTGCTTTTCTTTGTCTTTTCGCTTCATATTTATCCCGCTTCAGGCGCTGAAATGCTCCCAGCCGGACTTACTCAGGTCAATCCGCCTGCCGTGTTTGTCAACCAATATCACGCAGCCGGGTCCTTCCGCCACAATCTCACCGATTATCGTTACCGGACAGGAGATTTTTGTCCTGACCTTATCCATTACTTCACCACTGGCCGTGAACAGCAGCTCATAGTCCTCCCCACCGGCCGCGGCCAGCTCCAGGGCACGTTCCCCAAAGTGCTTCCTGACCGCTGGTGCCACCGGTATCTTATCGGCTTCAACCCTGGCGCCGACCCGGCTGCACTCGCAGATATGCCTCAGGTCGGCAATAAGTCCGTCGCTGATATCAATGGCCGCTTTCACGCCCAGCCCCACCAGCGTCTGTCCCTCGGCCACCCTGGGCTCGGGCTGTAGAAAGGCTTTTTTAAGCTGGCGGCCTGACTCAGCATCCAGCTTTAACTTATTGTCCAGCATCTCCATGCCCGCCGCGGCGGCGCCGAGCGCGCCGGTCACGGCGATTTTGTCGCCGGGGCAGGCCGCCGAGCGGGTGAGCACTTTGCCTTCTTTATCTCTGGCTTTGCCCAGCACGGTAAGAGTAAGCGATACCAGAGGCGCCCGGCAGGTATCGCCGCCGACGATGGCGACCCCGAACCGCCGCGCCAGGTCTAGCATCCCCTGGTACAGCGCTTTGACGCCATCAACCTCGGTATCCGGCGGCACTGCCAGCGAAATGACCGCGTATTCCGGCACGCCGCCCATGGCGGCAATGTCGCTCAGGTTGGCCGCCAGCGACTTCCAGCCGAGCTCGTACCAGGGCGTGGTTTCCAGCCGGAAATGGACATCCTGGAAAAGCGAGTCGGTGGTGACCAGCTGCGTGCCGGCTTCAGCTTTCCAGGCGGCGGCATCATCGCCGATGCCGATTAACAGCTTTTGTAATGACGCCGCGCTTTTATCCTGCGCACCAGAAATCATTTTCGCCAGGAGGTCTATAAGTCCGAACTCTCCCAGCGCCGAGACTTTCATAGCCTAAAGATTATAGCACGGCAAGAGTGGGGGGATAAAGGAGAGGGGTAACTTGCCCACTCACCCGTTCTCCGTCTTCACCAGCTTTACCTCCCCCCACACCCCCAGCTTATCGCCCTTGATGATGACCACTCCTTTAAGCTGCCCGATACTCTGGGCAAACTCAATGCCCTTCTCTATATCCGCCGGCTCACTGACGCGGTTGCCGATGGCGGTGGCGGCGGCATCGGCCAGCGTGGCCGAGTCGGCCAGCACAATGGCCGCATCCGCCCGGCCAAAGCTCAGGGAATGCCCCACCATGCCTGACGAGGTGCAGATGCCCAGCGGCGTGTCCTCCGGCTCTATCTGGATTCCAAGCCTGCCGGTCAGCGGGGAGCCGCCAGCATAAATGCCGATAGTTCTCTGACGGAGGCTCTTTACAAAAATGTCCCCGCCGTTCTCCACGATGATTTCCGGGGAGAACTCCAGCAGTTCCTTCCCTACGTATTCGGCAATGGCCCCCGCCACCGCCGCCATCGGGCCGACGCCGCAAAGGCGGGCGGCATCGGCCATATCGCGGACGATTACCGGCGCGTCCGGTTCAACGTCAATCGGCTCCAGGGAGGTCAGGAAATCGGGGCGGCGGGCAATGTACCTCTCTATACCCTCGCGGTGCTTCAGCACCAGCCGGTGCGCTTTGCGCCGCAGGTTGCTCGCGGCGCTGAGGTACAGGTCGGTCTCC
>VGOH01000111.1 GCA_016875955.1 Chloroflexota bacterium | reverse complement strand
GCGAAGACTGAACATAGGCAGCCAGGTCTTCATGCAGCGAAGTAAACCACAGCCCATTGTAGATAAGGTCGGCATATTCCACGGCCACCTTCTGCTTGAAACGCAGTTGCTCCTTGGCCAATGTCATCGCCTGCAGGGCTTGGTGCGCCTGAAGCAGCACCAGAGCGGCCGGCGCTTCATATATCTCTCTTGACTTTATGCCCACCAGCCTGTTTTCCACGTGGTCAATCCGCCCCACGCCATGACTTCCGGCCATCTTATTCAGGGTTTGAATGAGCTTGATGCCGTCCATTTTCTTCCCGTCAATGGCCACCGGCGTGCCCTGCTCAAAGCCGATTTCAACATATCCGGCCCTGTCCGGCGTTTCTTTTGCCGATTTCGTCCAGGCAAAAGCATCTTCCGGCGGCTCCACCCAGGGGTCCTCCAGGACTCCGCATTCAATGCTGCGACCCCACAGGTTTTCGTCAATGGAATAGGGGCTGGCCACGGTCACCGGCACCGGTATACCGTGCTTCTCGGCGTATTTTATGGTCTCCTCTCTGGTCATGCCCCATTCTCGCGCCGGGGCGATGACTTTCAAATCGGGGGCGAGGGCATTGACGCTGACCTCAATCCGCACCTGGTCATTGCCCTTGCCGGTGCAGCCGTGAGCCACGGCGGTGGCCTTCTCCTCACGGGCCACGTCTACCAGCAGCTTGCCGATGAGCGGTCGGGAAAGGGCCGTCGCCAGCGGGTACTGCCCCTCATAGAGCGCGTCAGCTTTCAGCGCGGGCAGGACAAAATGGTCGACGAACAGCTCCTTGGCATCTATAACCACCGCTTTCACCGCGCCGACCTTAAGCGCCTTTTCTTTAATGGCGGTGAATTCCCTTTCGTTGCCAACGTCAAGGGTGAGGGCCACTACCTCAATATTATAGTTCTCCTTGAGCCACCTGATGGCCACCGAAGTATCAAGGCCACCGCTGTAGGCCAGTACCACTCTGCCTGGCACCACGACACCTCCCGCTATTTGCTAGCCATATTTTCATTGAAACTGAAGTTCTGTTTTATAAAGTCGCTGATTTTGGAATAAACATCAGGGTACTGCCAGTTGTAGTCATGCCCGGGCGCGCGTATGAAATAGAAGATACGACCGACTTCCTCATCTTCAGTTAAGGGTATGCCAACAAGTGCTTTCAGGCTGGTAATCAACATTGAGGGTAAATCACCCTGACTGAAAGCGTCAGGAACCCTGCCGTTTGTATTCAACACCAGCGTTCTGGCCTGGGCCATCTGCTTGTGCCAGAACGGCGGCCCGGTCTGAATGCTGTATACCCTGGGATTATCCTGTAATCCATTCATCACCGTGTCCGAAATGACCGTGCCAATGCTCTCCCCGGCAACGATGATTTTGAGGTCAGGGACATTCCTGGTAAGGAATTCCACCCTTCTGGCCAGGCTTTTGGCTTTGGAGGGATAAACAGCGAACAATTCTACCAGCTCCTTATTTATACCCCGCAGACTTCTGGTGGTACGCCGGTAGTCAAGCATCAGCGTGGAATAGCCCAGCCCATCCAGCTCCTGGGTAATACCCTGGCAGATTTCAGTCCACCCTGGCGAATTTTCCAGTATTTTGGTCCCCCAGCCCCCCGGGTTGAAGATGACGACGAAATCCTGGCCTTTAACCTCAACATAGGCGGTCAGCAGCTGGTTTACGTATTCATCACACTTATCCTGATAATCGCCATAAAGCTCTACGGCCATGGTCCTGGCATCGGCCACAACCGACTCTGGTATCTCCGAGAGGTCAGGAACCGCTATCGGCTGTTCCTGTCCGCTAACCAGGTCAGGAAGGCCGATATCAATATAGGAAAAAGCGAGGACAAGCATACCAAGCAGCAGCACCGCGACCAAGGTCACAAATATGGCAAGCTTGCGAAGGTTTACCTTCATTGTTGCTACTATTATCGCATAATTTTTCTTTTTCGGGAATACCCCGCTATATCGCCAGCAGCGCCTTGTCCAGGATATTTATCGCCTCAGCCACTTCACCATTGGCAATGATGAGAGGTGGCATGAAACGCAGGGTGCTGGGGTTCAGCCGGTTGACCAGGAGGCCGTTTTCCAGACAGGCCTGCAACATATCAGCCGCAATTTCGCGGTTGAATTCCACTGCCAGCAGCAGGCCCCGCCCTCTCACATCAGCGATAACGCCGTGTTTTTTCTTCAGCCCCTCAAGCCGCCCGAGAAAATACCGGCCGACCTTTTTCGCGTTATCGGCTACTTTATTATCAATGATGTATTTCAACGTCGCGCAAGCTGCGGCGCAGACGAGGGGGTTGCCACCGAAGGTGGAGCCGTGGTCGCCGGGCTCAAATACATTGGCGCTTTCCTTGACCATAATCACGCCGATGGGCACCCCGCTGCCCAGACCCTTGGCCAGGGTCATTATATCCGGCTCAACGCCGTACTGTTCATAGGCAAAGAGCGTCCCCAGACGGCCGATGCCGGTCTGAATCTCATCAAGGATGAGCAGTATCCCCTTCTCATCGCACCATTTCCGCACTTTTTTCAGGTAATCATCATCAGGAATGTTGACCCCACCTTCCCCCTGCAATGGCTCCAGCATAACAGCGCAGGTCTGGTCGGTAGTGGCCGACTTTATAGCAGCAACGTTATTGTATTCCACATTGATAAAACCGGCGGGGAGGGGCTTATAGGGGTCCTGGTGCTTAGCCTGGCCGGTAGCCGCTACCATGCACAGGGTGCGCCCGTGGAAGGAGCCGTTGGCGCTGATAACCTCATATGCCCCGTTCAGATGGCGTTTACCATAGCGCCGCGCCAGCTTGACCGCGCCTTCATTGGCTTCGGCACCGCTGTTGCTGACGAAAATCTTGTCCAGGCAGCTGTGCTGCACCAGAAGCTCGGCCATCTGAAGCTGGGGCACGGTATAAAACTGATTGGATACCTGAATGAGGGTGCGCGCCTGCTCCGCCAGCGCCTTGGCGACCACGGGATGGCAGTGGCCGAGGCTGTTCACCGCCCAGCCAGCAACAAAGTCGAGATATTCGCGTCCATTATCATCCCATACCCTGGCCCCTTTTCCCCTGACCAGCGTTACCGGCACACGGTTAACAGTGTGCATGAAGTACTTGCTTTCCATTTCCTGCCATTTGCTCACGGTATCACCCCCATTTAACCCTTATAAATCGTGGTGCCGCCGCCATGCCCTTCTATCTGCTGCCGCAGGGCATGCGGTCTCCGCCCGTCAATGATACAGGTTGACGAGGCGGTGTTCATCACCCTGATACAGCCTCTTATCTTGGGAATCATGCCCCCATCGGCAACACCCGACCTGACCAGCTCTTCAGCTTCCGCCGCTGACAATCGGGGCAGCAGTTTGCCTGTCCGGTCACAGATGCCCGGCACGTCGGTCAAAAAGACAAGCCGCTCGGCACCTATCGCCGCCGCAATCTCCCCGGCGAAAATATCACCATTGATATTGAGTAGCCGCGGCGCACCTTCGGGCCGCTGAAAGGCATAAATGCCCAGCGGCGCAATCACCGGAACATAGCCCGCCTGCAATAGCGTGTCCAGCAACTCCGTTCTTACCTCACCCACCCTGCCCACATAGCCGAGTGCCTCATCTTCCACAGCGCACTGCACCAGTGCGCTATCGGCGCCGCTGATACCTATGGCACGACCCCCCAGCTGACTTATCCCGGCCACGATTTCCTTGTTGACCAGTCCCGCCATCACCGCGGTAGCCACCGCCAACGAATCCTTATCGGTTACCCGCTGCCCGCCGACAAAGCGGGTGGCGATACCGTGCAGCTTCAGCCATTCCGTAATCAGCTTGCCACCCCCATGCACCACCACCAGCTTCTTCCCCTGCTGCTGCAGGTAAACAATATCCTCAATGGTGGTATCGTTGCTGCCCAGCGCCACCCCGCCTATCTTGACCACAATAACCGGACTGTGCTTTGTCTTCATAAGGCCAGCCTTTTAAGTTGTATAGCGGCTGTTGATGGTGACATAGGCCTCGGTAAGGTCGCAGCCCCAGGCAACGGCGCTATTCTTGCCCAGGTTCAGGTTTAAGATAAAGGTTACCTCCTCCTGGCTGATGTGCTTTACTGCCTCGTCATGGCTAAACGGCTGCGGCCGGCCCGCTTTCATCATACAGATTGAATCAAGGTAAAGGTCTATCTTTGACTCCACTATCTCAACGCCACTTCTGCCCGCCGCTGCCATAACCCTCCCCCAGTTCGGGTCGCGACCGTGCACGGCGGTCTTCACCAGCGTTGAGCTGGCCACGGTGCGGGCAACCTGTCGGGCCGAGGCCAGGTCAGGTGCCCCATTGACCTTGATTTCAATAAGCGTGGCGGCCCCTTCACCATCGCGCGCCATGGCCCGGGCCAGGTGGATGCAGAGCCCATTGAGCGCCTGCTGAAACACCTCTGCCAGCTCCGT
>VGOH01000110.1 GCA_016875955.1 Chloroflexota bacterium | reverse complement strand
TCAGGACGACGCTGTCCTCGCTCAGGCTCTCCACCACGCCGTAGATGCCGCCGGTGGTGATGACCTTGTCACCCCGTTTCAGCTCCTGCATCAATTCCTGGTGTCTTTTCTGCTGCCGTCGCTGCGGTCTAATGATGAGGAAGTAGAAGATAGCGACCAGCAGGACGACGAAGATGATAAGTGTCCAGTCAAAACCGCGTTCCTCTGTTCCTTCCGGCGGTGGCACGCAGCCGCCGAGCGCCGCCAGAAATGTGACCATGATGCTCGTTATAAGACCATACTTCAGCATTTTCCCTCCTTAATTCGCTGTGCTGACTGTGCCCTGAAGTGACCACGGGCTCGTCTTTTCTATCCTGACATTCGCCAGTTTACCCATATAATCGTGGCTATCGCGGAAAAATACCAGTTTGTCGGTGCGGGTCCGGCCCTGCCATTTGCCCTTCACCCTGGACTCGACCAGAATTTCAACCGTTTCACCCCGCAGCTTTTCATTGATTTCAGCGAGGATTCCTGCCTGTAGCTGCTCTATGGTATTGAGGCGTTCTTTTTTCACCTCCGGCGGGACATCATCTTCAAGCTCGCGGGCGGCAATGGTCCCTGACCTCGGGGAGTAGGCGGCAACGTGCACGGTGTCAAACCTGAGTTCGGAGAGCAGGCTCGCCGTCTCCTGGAACTGGGCGACCGACTCTGTGGGGAAGCCAACAATGACATCCGTGCTCAGAGCAACTCCGGGGACGGCACCGCGGATTTTCCTGACCAGCTGCCGGTACTCATCGGCGGTGTAGCCCCGCCTCATCAGCCTGAGAATATCATCGCTGCCTGCCTGGACGGGGAGGCTGATATGTTCGCAGACCTTGTCCAGCCCGGCGATGGCCTCAATCAGTTTATCGCTCATGTCTTTGGGGTGGTTGGTCAGGAAACGTATCCGTACCAGGCCTTCAATGGCGTTGAGCTTTTCAAGCAGGTCGGCCAGGTCAGGCTTATCGGGCAGGTCGTGGCCGTATGAGTCCACGTTCTGTCCCAGCAGCGTCGCCTCTTTGACCCCCCGCCGGACCAGCTCTCTGACCTCGCAGACAATCTCGGCGACAGGACGGCTTACCTCGCGGCCACGACGGTAGGGGACGATGCAGTAGGCGCAGAAGTTATTGCAGCCCTGTATGATGGGGACAAAAGTGCCGGGGGCAGGCTGCTGCGGCAATACCGCCGGCGGTGCCGGTTTCTCCAGCCACGGTGGATAATCGCCCGGCTTGAAAAAATGGTGGACGTGAGGGAAGTCCTTTTTCAATCTGGCGGTATCCGAGTTCACCAGGCAGCCGGTGACGGCCAGGGTGACATCGGGGTGTGCCCGGGCGAAGGGCTTCAGCGCTCTGATTTTATTCAGCACACGGTTTTCGGCGTGCTGGCGCACCACGCAGCTATTGAGCACGATGACGTCAGCTTCCTCGGCGGTATCGGTCGTTTGGTAGCCGAGGTGCTCAAACAGGCTGCTGAGTCGCTCTGACTCCGCCCGGTTCATCTGACAGCCGATGGTCCAGATATGGCAGTTAGGCATTTCACCCCGCAGATTATCCTTAATAGTAATATACCCCTTTTCAGGGGTATACGTCACTTGTTTTCATGGCGGAGGGAGTGGGATTTGAACCCACGACCCCGGTTTCCCAGGGTAAGCGCTTAGCAGGCGCCCGCACTAGACCACTATGCGATCCCTCCCGCTGGCTGCATTTTATGCATGTTCACTATATCACATATTGGCTCCTGACTCAATCGTCAGCCCTTGCAGCGTTTGCTGGCCTGTCTGCACCTGTGCTATGATGATGGCACATAAGATTATGGAGATTAACGTAACCATTGACGGAAAGCTTGAGGAATGCCCATCGGCAGGCTGGCTGCGCAATGTGGTGGAGCAGGTTCTGCTGACGCAGGGCGTCGGCGCTGATGCTGAGCTTGGCCTGATGATTACCGGTCAGGAAAAGGTGCGGGAGTTAAACCGCCGCTATCGGGGGGTAGACAAGGCCACGGACGTGCTGGCTTTTTATATGAAGTCGGCAGAGGGAGAGACGTCTCCTTTCGTCGCGCCCCCTGACGGCATGCTCCATCTCGGCGAGGTGGTTATTTCCCATCCTCAGGCAGTGGCGCAGGCGAAGGAACATCATCATCCGGTAGCCAAAGAGCTGGCCATTCTCATCATTCACGGCGTGCTCCACCTGCTCGGCCATGACCATGGGAAGGTGGCGCAGAAACGCGAGATGGCGGCCAAAGAACGAAGCATACTTAACCAGATTGTGCTGGAACAGGAGAGAAAGCAGTGAAAAAGGTAGAGCTACCGCCTGACAGGCTCATGTATCCCCGCCCAGCGCTTCTGGTCGGGGCCAATGTTGATGGCAAGGCCAATTTCATGGCGATGGGCGGTGGTGGGGTGGTCAATGCGGAACCACCGATGATGGGCGTACTGCTGCGGCACACGAGTTACACGCTGAAGGGTATCTGGCAGAACCGGACATTCTCCATAAACACCCCTTCTGTTGACCTGGTAAAAGAGGCCGATTTCTGCGGCATCACCTCCGGCTCAGATGTTGACAAAGTGAAGGTTTGCCGGTTCAAGGTGTTTTACGGGCATTTAAAAACAGCACCGCTCATCGAGCAGTGCCCGGTCAATCTGGAATGCCGTGTGGTGCATATCATGAACCTGGGCAGCCATGACTTCATTATCGGGCAGGTGGAGGGGACTTACGTATCCGGGGACTGCCTCACCGATGGCAAGCCAGATGTGGATAAAATCAGGCCGATTATATTTGATGCTACCTTCCGAAGGTACTTCGCCTTCGGTGAGCTGGTTGGCGAAGCGTATAAGGTTGGACTGGAGCTGAAAAAGAGAGCTTGACGTCAGCGGCGGGCGGCGCCAACAAGCTCGCCGATGTCTTTTATTCCCTCTCTGGCCATGAACTGCTCTATGCCAACAAGGACATCAAGCGGGGCGCGGGGATTTACAAAACTGGCCGAGCCCACCTGCACGGCGCTGGCGCCGGCCATGATGAACTCAATGGCGTCATTTCCAGAGGTGATGCCGCCACAGCCAACAACCGGTATCTTCACCACGCCTGCCACCTCGTAGACCATGGCCAGCGCGATAGGCTTTACCGCCGGGCCGGAGAGCCCACCGGTGCGATTTCCCAGCAGCGCCTTGCGCGTGAAGCGGTCAATGGCCATGCCCCGCACCGTGTTTATCAGACTGATGGCATCGGCGCCAGCTTCAGCTACCGCCACCGCTACCCTGGCGATTTCGCCGGTATTCGGCGTCAATTTGACCAGCACAGGGAGAGACGTGTTTGCCCGCACCAGAGCGGTTACCCTGGCGGCGGATTCAGGGCGGACGCCGAACTCGACTCCGCCGGCGCTGACGTTGGGGCAGCTGATATTGACCTCAAGGCCGCTGATGCCGGGGACGCCGTCCAGCTCTCTGGCAACCTCGGCATACTCATCGACCGTTTCCCCGGCGATGTTGACGATTACCGGGACCTGCCATCCTGCCCAGACCGGCGCCTTTTCCCTGATGAGGGCTTTCACCCCGATGTTCTGCAGGCCGATGGAGTTGAGCATGCCGGAGGGTGTCTCCATAATGCGGGGCTGGGAATTGCCCTCCCTGGGTCTGAGCGTGGTGCCCTTGCAGACAATGGCGCCGAGACGCTGTATATCAAATAGGTGACTGTACTCGGTGCCGTAGCCGAAGGTGCCGGACGCGGTCATCACCGGGTTGGCCAGACGTAACCCCTTTTTATTATGCGGGGCTAACTGTACGGAAAGGTTCGCCACGACCTCAATTATAGGTTATCTATCACGAAGGGGCAATAGAGAGGTCAGGCGGCGGAGGCAGTACGTTCACGTTCCTGTGTCCTGCGGCGCAGCCTGTTTATGCCGAGTGAAATAAATAAAATCGTGCCACTGACTAGGATGATGGTGGCGCCGGAGGCCAGGTTGAGCGCATAGGAAATCCACAGCCCGCTGAAGGTGAATATTATGCCGGCCAGGATTGCCAGCAGCATCATCTTTTTCAGGCTGTAGGTGAACTGCCGCGCCAGCGCTGCCGGAATGGTGAGCAGGGCGATGACCAGAATGATGCCGACCACTCTTATCAGGACGACCACGGTCAGGGCCACCAGACAGAGCAGGAGGAGATAAAGGCTTTCTGCAGGCACTCCCGATACGGTGCTGAATTCCTCGTCAAAGGCAAGGTATAAAAAACCTTTGTAGAGCGTGACCACGAGGGCAACGATAACCACATCCAGTATGAGCATCAGCATCAAATCAAAGAAGGGCACGGTCAGGATATTGCCGAACAGGTAGCTGAAAAGGTCAGGGGCGTATCCCGGTGCCAGACCGATGAAGATAATGCCCAGCGCCATGCCCATTGCCCACAGGATACCGACGGCGGTGTCCTCGGGCAGCTTGGTTCGTCTGGTCACCAGACCGAAGCCCAGCGACGCGG
>VGOH01000109.1 GCA_016875955.1 Chloroflexota bacterium | reverse complement strand
ATGTCGTGGCGATACTTAAGGAGGTTTACGTTTATCGATATATACAGGGCAGGCCGTCTCTTTAGCGGACAATTCTCCAGACAATAAGAATAACCGGCGGAACCAGCAGAGACGTGAACAGTATTACCGCCAGGCTCGCCCCGGCCAGGGCGGCTATCAGGGCGATTATATTGGCGGCAATAGTATAAAATATCAAATCCTTTACCATATTGCTACTCTTCAGAGTGCATCAGGCAAGGTGGTGCGTTTCCTTTATAGCTTTAATCAGGGAGCTGATATCTGGAACTGTCCGCCGGTTTTCCGGTGGCCCAATTGGGTCTGCAATATCGCTCCTGCCCAGAAGTATATCAAAAGTGGCTTTAACCGCCATCGCCTGCGCTTTCAGGTTGTAGCCGCCCTCAAGAGTAAGCACTATTCTACCCCGGCACAGCTCGTCGGCCAGGCTTTTAATAGACCCTGCCATATCGGCGAAGCCGGTGACGCTGACCGCCATCATGGCCAGCCGGTCTTTCCAGTGCGCATCATAGCCGGCGGAAACCATAATGAGCTGTGGTCGGAAGCGCCTGACCACCGGCATAACTATCTGCTCAAAAACCTGCCGGTATTCGTCATCGCCGGAACCGCCGGGCAGAGGAATATTGACCTTGGTGCCCGCGGCAGCGCCACGGCCGGTCTCGTTGACGGTGCCGGTGCCGGGATAGTGGGGGTACTGGTGGGTGGAAACGTAGAGGACCTGCGGGTTATCATAGAAGGTCCCCTGGGTGCCGTTGCCGTGGTGCACATCAAAGTCAATGATGGCGATTTTATCAATTTTATGCTTTTTCAGGGCATGCTGGGTGGCGATGGCGATGTTATTAAATAAGCAGAAACCCATGGCTGCCAGTGCGGTGGCGTGGTGGCCGGGTGGCCTGACCAGGGCAAAGGCGCTGTTTACTTCACCGCTGAGGACGGCGTCTGTTGCCTCAATGACGCCGCCGGCGGCGTAAAGGGCGGCATCCCAGGAGCCCGGCGACATCACTGTATCGGGGTCAAGCCAGCCGCCGTCCCGCGCCGCCACTTCCTGCAGTTCAGAGATATACGATGCCTGGTGGACATAGGCGAGCTCCTCGGTGGTGGCCGGGCGGGGCCTGATAGATATCAGCTGCTTTATCAGGCCGGTTTCCTTGAGATGAGCCATGATGGCTTCAAGGCGCTGCCCATTTTCCGGGTGGTAGCCGGTGTCATGCTTCAGGTATACGGGGTCATAAACATAACCTACCTTCATTTTTTACCTCTAAATCACCAGTATAATGCCCGATATCAGAAACCAGAGGCCGAAGCCGACGAGCAGCAAACTGCAGGCAATGAAGAGCCACTTCTGCACCTGCTGCCCCCAGAAAGCGCGCGTCCGGTAAACCGCGTTGGAAAGGAGCGTCAGCCAGACGAGGTCGCACAGCCAGTGCACGAGGGTAAAGATTATCAGTCCCATCGTGCCGAACTCAAGGATGCGCATGATGAGCATGCCGCCGATGGTCGCCCACCAGACCAGGAAGAGGGGGTTGAAGCCAGTGGCCAGGATGCCGGCAACGAAGGCGTTGTAGGGCAGGTCTTTGCCTTCTTTGACCACCTCGGTGCGGGCGCGGAACATGCTTATACCCAGCCAGATTATCATGCCGCTGCCGGCCACGCTCAGCACCAGACGCACGATATGGTTCTGAAAAAACTGGGCGAAACCAAAGTAGATGAGCAGGATTAAAGGGACTTCAATAACGGCGTGCCCGAGGGATATCCAGACTCCGGTCCAGGGCGACCGGTAGCTCTTCCCCAGCGTGACGGCGAACATGGGGCCGGGCAGCATGACCCCGGAGAAGGAGATGACGGCAACGCTGAGCAGAATCGGCAGCATTCAGTCCTCTTTCCTATCATAGCATACTCGTTGCCGAGTGTCGCCACGGCTTGAGTTAGGACTGGTGATGGATTATACTTTGCCGTAGAGGTGACCGTGTCACTGGAATTAACCAAGATTGCTTTACAGGCAAGCAATATGGTGGCGCGTTTGAAGGAAGGCCATGCCGAGAGGCAGCAGCGACTTGCCTACGCGCAGCAGGTCTTTGGCGACGAGGCTATTAGCCTTGAGAAATTGAAGAGGAAAATCGCCGCCAGCCGCACCACCTGGCTGGTGGCAGAGCTGGCCAATGGCCTGGCCGGAAGATACCCGGCACCAGATATCCCGTCAGATTTCCGCGTGCTTGCCACCGACGGCTCTCACATTGACGTTGACCGGCACCGCGCCACGCGCTGTTATCTGATTAACATCGGTGCCGTTGTCCTGAAGTACGGTGACGAGCCGGATGCCATGCTGGACAGCGTGCCCCATCTCTATGCTGAAGACGAAGACTTTGTTATAAAACCATCGGCGGCAACCGGTCGCGAGCAGATGATTGAAGGTACACTGCTCGGCATCAAGCGCGCTGTTGAAGAATGCCGTCATCTATCCAGACTGGCGGCGCAGCAGCCTCCGGGGAGCGTTTGTCTGGCGCTGCTTGATGGCACCTTGATTCTCTGGGGGCTGGAGGCGTATCCTGACTTCGTTGCCGAGGCGCTGCTGGACAACGGATTTTTGCCCTGTCTGGATGAAATCAGAAAGCAGAACAAGGATAAAAAGGTGGCGCTGGCCAGCTACATCAGCTTTCCGCGCAGCACCGATGTGGTCAATGTACTGCGGGTGGCCATATGCCCGCATGAGGTGGCCGACTGCGACCGCTTCTGCCCGCTCAATAAAGACCGGGAATGCGAGAGTGTGGCTGGCGTTACCGACCGCGAGCTGTTCATGGAGGTGCTTAAGCCGGGGGAAAGGTCGGCGCTTTTTATCAGCCCTTCCAGGATAACGAAGGAGCGCTACGGCGGGCACCGCATTTATTTCTTTTATATAAGGCTTGAGGCAGAGGTGGCGCGGGTGGAAATGCCGCGCTGGGTAGTGGAAAATCCAGAATTGCTGGAACTGACCCATGCTCTGGTATTGGACCAGTGCCGTCGGGGACAGGGCTATCCGGTGGCCTTGAGCGAGGCCCACGAGCAGGCGGTGGTCACCGCCGCTGACAAGTCAGAATTCTGGCATTTGGTGGAATCACTGTGTATTGAGGAAAAAATCCCCACCCTCACCTCCGCCAAGAGCTTCAGCAAGAGGACGAGATGGGTGTAAAATTATTATTAGGCCTCACCCCTGGCAGTTGAGGAAGGCACTGAATAAGGAGGGCGATATGACGGAGGGAAAAAAGAGGAACGGGGCGGCACCGGCGGGAGCGGGTGCAATATGGTTCATCGGCTGGCTGTTCACCATCGGTTATGCCGAACTGGTATGGTGGTAGATTATTCTGGGCATAGTGGTCTGGCCCTACTTCCTGGGCGTGGCGGTAAGGTAAGAGAGTTTTGACTGCACCCACTTTGCTCCTTATCCTTAAAAGGATGAGGGGGGTGTATGGGGAATTTCTAAATACTAATTTCTAAACTCTAAACAAAAGAAAATGACCAAAAGGGAAAAGGAACTAAACGTTTTGGATTTGAAAATTTGAATTTGTTTAGTATTTGGTGCTTAGTATTTAGTATTTTTATTTGGCATTGAATCAAGCCCATATGTAATAATTAAGGCCAGCACCACTGACTCCAGCTAGCCTGTGGGAGGGAATTTAAAAATGGGCACTAAAGGCAGAAAAAACGTCAAGAAACCCAAGCAGACAAAGAAGAAATAAGTAAGTAATAAAGGGCTTTTACCCTTCCTAAATCTCTCCTGACCTCTTCTTGCCAAAGAAAGGGGAGTTTAAGAGGGGCGAAGCCCTTCTTACCAAAATCTTTCCCCTTCCCCTCAGGGGAAGGGGATAAAGGGGATGGGGTTTCATAAATAATGCCTGAACTATCTGCCAGAGTTGGTGAGATAATAGAGGCCAGCACCACCGGCTTCACCGCCCAGTGCTACGAGCTTTACGCGCTGCCGCCACTGGGCAGCCTGGTGAAGACAAAAGATGGTGAACTGGACATATACGGCATCGTCTGCCACGCCACCACCGGCAGCCTGGAGCCGGGGAGAAGGCCCATCGCCCGCGGCAAAGATGAAGACAGTGAGGCAGCTATTTATGAAACCAGCCCTCAGCTCTCCAAGCTGCTGCGCAGCGAGTTCGGGGCGCTGGTGGTGGGGCATAAGATGGGAGATAGCGTGAAGCAGTACCTGCCCCCCGGCCCGGCGCGTATACACAGTTTCGTCTATGCGTGCTCACCTGGTGAAATAAAGGAGTTTGGAAAGTCACTATCGTTTTTAAATATCCTGGTCAGCGCCCACCTGCCCGCACCTGTCGATGAAATCGTGCCTGCCGCCCTGCGCCTGATGAGCCAGTCGCAGCCAGACTCGCACGCTTTCCTGGTGGCGGCAGGGAAAGAGCTTTCCATCATGCTCAGCGGGCAGTATAACCAGCTCCGGGCGATTCTGGGGAGGCTGAAATGACAGACAGGCTGGGCATCGTGGTCTCCGGCTCTCTGGAGAGCGGAGTGGAGGTCAAGCTGGACGGCGGCGCATCGGTGGAGGACATG
>VGOH01000108.1 GCA_016875955.1 Chloroflexota bacterium | reverse complement strand
TCGTTTCGCGCCCAGCCCGGTCCACTGCGGGTGCTGGGTGCCCCTGATGTGTCTTTCGGGGTGGGGCATCAGAGCGAAGATGCGCCCGGAAGAATCGCAGATGCCGGCGATGTTGCCCACGGAGCCGTTGGGGTTATGTGGGTATCCAGCGTCAATATCACCCTGCTCATCCGCATAGCGAACGACGACGTTTATGTCCGGCAAAATCTCCGGGGCGGCTACGAATTTGCCCTCGCCGTGCGCCACCGGAATATACATGCTCTCCATACCTCGGGTAAAAACACAAGGGCTCTGTTTATCCACCACCAGATGAACCCACCGGCACTCAAATTTGCCCGAATCGTTGGCCGCCAGCGTAATCCGCTGCTGGCTGCCGCTATCTGGTTCGGGCAGAAAGCCGGCCTTGACCAGCACCTGAAGGCCGTTGCAGATGCCCACGATGAGCCCTCCGGCCTGATAAAAGCGCGTGATGTCCTCGCCCAGTTTTAGCTTCAGCTCGTTGGCCAGCACCTTGCCAGCGGCGATATCATCGCCGTAGGTGAAGCCGCCGGGGATGACCAGAATCTGGTAGTCAGCCAACTTCCGTTCATGGCTGATGAGCCGGTTGACGTGGACCAGGTCCACCTCGGCGCCGGCCTGCTCAAAGGCAAAGACAGTCTCAAAATCGCAGTTGGTTCCCGGTGCCCGCAGCACGATTGTCCTAACCATCCGTCACCACCTCAACGGCTTCTGCCAGGCCTCCTTCAATTCATCTGTGGAGATGGAGGCAACTTTAGCGCCCTTACGTCCGCGAATCTCAAGCTTTGGCTTATTGCTGACCTGGCCAATGAGCGCAAAAGGCATCCCCGCCATTTCTTTCTCAAAAGCCTCTTGATTTTCCGGAGAGACCTCAACGATGAAGCGGCTGTTGGACTCGGAAAAGAGGATGAAGTCGTCGCGGTCTATCAGCTCACCGAGCGGCACCTCTTTCAGGTTTAGGCTCGCCCCCAGCCCGCCGGCAAAGGCCATCTCCGCCACCGCCACTCCGATGCCCCCCTCACTGCAGTCGTGGCAGGCCCTGACCAGCCCCTTGCCGGTGGCCCGGCTCAGGCTATCCATCAAACGTTTGCTTTGCCGCGGGTCAACCATGGGCACGCTGTTGCCGATGAAGCCACTGGTCTTAAAATATGCTGAGCCGCCGAGCTCGCAGCGGGTGCTGCCTGCAATGTAAATGAAATCGCCGGCCTGCTTGAAGTCCATGGATATGGCCCGGCTCACGTCGTCCATAACCCCGATAGCTGAGACCAAAAGAGTATGCGGTATGGATATGGTCTTGCCTTCAGACTGGAACTCATTGTTCAGGCTGTCTTTGCCCGAGATGAACGGTGTGCCATATACAATGGACATATCGTAGCAGGCCTGAGCGGCGCGGACGAGCGCCCCCAGCATATCGGGCCGATTGACGCTGCCCCAGCAGAAGTTGTCCAGCAATGCCACCCGGCGCAGGTTGCCGCCCACAGCGATTATCTGGCGCAGGGCTTCATCAATCGCCGAGGCCGCCATCCAGTACGGGTCAATATCAGCATAGCCGGGATTGATGCCGTTGGCGATGACCACGCCCTTCGGCGAGTCAGGTATGGGCTGGATGATGGCGGCATCGCCGGGCCCGTCATTATCCCTGCCCACCAGCGGCTTGAGGACGCTGCCCCCCTGCACCTCGTGGTCGTATTGCCGGATGACCCACTCCTTGCTGCATACGTTCCAGGAGCTTAAAATCGCCAGCAGGGATTTACTGAGGTCGGCGGGTTCTTTGAAATCGGGCTCGGGGTGGTGGGGCGGTTCCCAGACCGCTTCCCTCTGCAACTGCGGGATGCCATCATGCAGAAACTCCATTGCCAGGTCGCAGACCAGTTCCCCTTCGTAGCAAAGGCGCAGGCGGCGGTCGTCGGTGAACTCCCCGATAACGGTCGCCTCCACGTCCTCACCGGCAAAGAGTGCCATCAGTTCGCCGACTTTCTCCGGCGGCACTGCGATTATCATTCTCTCCTGCGATTCCGAAATCCATATCTCGGCATAGGACAGCCCGGCGTATTTCAGCGGCACCTTTTCCAGGTCGACACGGACGCCGGTCTCCGCCGCCATCTCCCCCACCGCCGAGGAGAGGCCACCACCACCGCAATCGGTTATCCTCACGTACAGCCCGCGCTGGCGCGCCTGGAGGAGAATATCAATCATCTTCTTCTCTACAATCGGATTGCCAATCTGCACCGAACTTGAGGAGGTGGTCGTTGACGCCTCGGTGAGCTGCTCCGAGGCGAAGGTAACGCCGTGAATGCCGTCCCTCCCGGTGCGGCCGCCGACCAGAATCACCTTATCGCCCGGTTTCTGCTGGCCGCGGCGGGCGATTTGCTTCGGCAGCAGGCCCAGCGTACCGCAATAGACCAGAGGGTTGGCCACATAGCGCTCATCAAAGAGAACAGCACCATTGAGGGTGGGAATGCCGAGACGGTTGGCATAGTCGGCCACTCCGGCCCGCACCCCCTTGAACATGCGGCGGGGGTGGAGGACGCCCTGAGGCAATTTATCATAGGGCAAATCAGGCGGGCCGAAACAGAAGACATCGGTGTTGGCAATCGGCTTCGCCCCCAGCCCGGTGCCGAGCGGGTCGCGGATGACGCCGCCGATGCCGGTGGCAGCACCTCCGTAAGGCTCCACCGCCGAGGGGTGGTTGTGCGTCTCCACCTTGAAGCAGAGCGCCCACCGGCCATCAAAATCAATCACCCCGGCATTGTCCACAAACACGGAAAGGCACCACGGTTTGTCCAGCTCCCGGGTGGCCTTCATCACCGTGCTTTTAAGCAGGTTATCTACCACCTTATCGCCAAGCGTGAACCGGCCCTTGAATGT
The DNA here is from genome assembly GCA_016875955.1 of Chloroflexota bacterium. Taxonomy (GTDB): domain Bacteria; phylum Chloroflexota; class Dehalococcoidia; order Dehalococcoidales; family RBG-16-60-22; genus E44-bin89. The sequence goes on along the minus strand of VGOH01000108.1, from coordinate 1,690 downwards.
CTTGTGGACGCAGTGTTCCGACCAGGTCTGGGCCAGTGTCTCAAGCTCAACATCGGTGGGGTTGCGGCCCTGTTTCCGGTAATAATCAATAATGGCCTGAAACTCATCAGTGCTGAAACCAAACAGCTTGCGCAGGGCGCCCGGTTCTGATGCCAGGATATCTACCGTTTCCAGCCTGAAATGATATTTTGGATTCTCGGGGAAGCTCATCTGTTCCCGCGCCACAACGTGCTGGATGATGGGATTCACCAGCAACCGGCTGCAAATCGCGGCCATCTGCTCATCGGTCAATTTCCCTTTGATGAGATAACGCCGGGAAGTCTTTACCGCCCGGACACCTCCAACCCCCAGGTCTTCAATCGCCTTCAGGACACTGCCCTCAACCGGGTCGGTGACACCGGCGTTATAGGCGACCTCCACGGCGTGGTACCCTGGTTCCTCAACCTGCCCGGCCGGTGAAGGCGGCTGGAGACGGTAAAGCTGGGTGACGGGGTCGGCCAGTAGATTCCGACCAATCAAGTCCAGAGCCGCCGGGTTGAGGGCGGCATCGAGCCAGTAAATATCGACCACGCGCACATCGGACACGGTGGCAATGCCCAGGTCCTGAATGTCTTTGACCAGCCCCTGACCCCTGGTGTCAGGAAGATGGCTTTTAAGCCTTACTTCTATGCGGTGCAATTTATCGTTACCCCATTATCCAGAGATGAAAAGAGGGGCGTGAGCCCCTCTTGCCTTGGCAGAGTTCCTTTTATTGTTACCAACATTTTCATGAGCTGAGCAACTCGCTGACCACTTCATTGATTTCACGGCCATCGGCCTGACCCTTCAGCTGCGCCATAAGGACGGGCATTACTTTTCCTTTATCACGGGGGCCTTCGGCACCTACCTCGGCAATGACCTTGCGTGCCACAGCGGCTACCTCCTCACGGCTCAACTGCTGCGGCAGGTATCCCTCCAGGACGGCCAGTTCCGCCTCTTCCTTATCGACAAGGTCCTGGCGCTTTCCCTGTTTGAAGGCCTCTATGCTCTCATGGTGCTGCCGGACCTCTTTGCTGATAACACCCAGGATATCACCGTCCTCCAGCTTTTTCTGCCGGGCGATTTCAGCATTGTTGATGTCCGCCATCAGCATTCTGATGACATTCCTCTTTACCGTATCGCCGCTTCTCATCGCCTGTTTGAGGTCATCAGACAGTTTCTGCTTCAGGTTCGTTTCTACCATATGGCTCTCATCAATGACTTACCTTCTCATTGTCCGGGCAACACTGCGTCTTCTGACCGCTCTCTTGCGCTTGCGTCTGACGCTTGGCTTTTCATAGTGTTCTCGACGGCGTATTTCGGACAAGATGCCGGTCTGCTGAACCCGGCGGTTGAACCGCTTGAGTAAACTTTCAAAGCTCTCGTTGTCGCCCGCCATTACCTCGGCCAAACAGCATCACCCTCCTTCCGGTCCAAATTATATTCTTTGATATTCAGATACCGCGTTACTAACTTTAGAGTCCCCACACCACCACTGAAAATCCCACCACATTTTAATCAGTCATTGAGCCCGATGTCAAGGAAAGTTCAGAACGGTTTTATTTGCATATTGGTTGCTCTTTTACTCACCCTCTTGCTCCCCCTCTCAAACAGGTTTATTTTCTGCACTCCATTTTAATAATGTTTGAGAGGGGTCAGGGGTGAGGCGTCA
>VGOH01000107.1 GCA_016875955.1 Chloroflexota bacterium | reverse complement strand
AAAATCCAGGCTGCAGAAACACCTGTCCGGTGCCGACATGTGCACCAGAACCGCCACGGCATATCGCTACGAAGTATGCGATAACCCGAGGCACCGGGAAGAGCTGTATTTACAGATTTATAAAGTGTCTTATTTGAAATTGCCGCGCTGCAACAGTCAAATCAACTCGTGACTTATTGGCTGCGCGTAACCCAGTGATAACCGTACATTGGTTACAGCACAGCGCTGGCAAAAGAGACGCGAATCAGGCCCGGCCCCTTATGCCAGTAGGCCGCGGTTGCGGAGCCGTTCCTGCTCCCAGCTCTTATAGTCCGCCGGCGGATTGGTTATCTCTGCCTCAGGCTTCCGCATGAGCTTGACCGCTTCACTGGGGCAGCCAGTGGCACAGAGGCCGCAGCCGATGCACTTTTCCAGGTCAACCGCCGCCACATCGCCTGCCACCGAGCAGGCCCCCACCTGACAGCGCTGCTCGCATATGCCGCAACCATTGCATTCTTCCGCTTCAACCACCGCATAATAATTGGCCCTGGCCACGGAACTGGCAATGCCGAACTGCGTTATCCCCCTTAAAATGGCGCAGCAGCACCCGCAGCAGTTACAGACATAATTAACGCCCGCAGCGACGTTGCTCACCGTATGGACCAGCCCTATTTCCTCCGCCTGGTCAAGCACCTTTAGGGCCTCCTGCCGGGTGATGTCATACGGCCCGGCGGGCCTTTCTTTCACGGAAAAGTTCAGGCAGGTTCTTACCGGAAATTCACACTGACGCTTGCCCACCAGGTCCAGCTGTTTGCGACAGATGCAGTCTCGCAACTCAAATGACCTGGCCTGCAATATCAGTTCTTTGACATCATCGTAGGGCAGTATCACTTCCCTTTTGACTGCCCGCTGCGCCGGAACCACGCGATGCAAGGCCGGCTCATAACGCATTATCCCCGCCATACCACCCTCGTTCCAGTATTGTTCCACCAGGTGGCTGAACTCGTGGTCCATGACTGCCCACTGTGATTCATAAATCCCGACGATAAACGGCGCCAGCCGGAACCTCCAGGTCCCCTCTCTCTCCGAGCCCCAGATAATACCCCTGTCCCGCATTGCCCTGAGCCTGGCTCTGGTCGGCGCCACCGGCAGGCCGGCTCTGGCGGCAATGGCATCGGCGGTTTCACTGGTGCCGGTCAGGCAACTGGCCAGTCGGGCCTCCTCCGGCGAGAATATCTTTTTCAGGACCTGCAGCTCAACGCGCGATGCGGTGGGCGGGAAGCCCCCGGGCAGGCGGTCCAGAGCCTTGGCCAGACTCTCATAAACATCAACGCCCATTTCCCAAGCTCCTAAGCTCTGATGCTAGACTTTTGAATAGCCGCAAGTATTTTACTTACCAGCTTCAATACTTGAGTTCAGGTGCCGGACGAAGGACTCAATCAAGTAGTACATGGCCGTAGCACCGGCATCCTGCACACCGATGGTTTTTTCACGGTGCCAGCTGGCCCGACCATGCTTGGACATCATCTGAGTGGTGGCTTTCATGCCCTCCCCGGCCGCTGTCACCGCCGACTTCAGGGCAGCCTCAATACTCCCACCGGCAAGCCCTTTTTTAAATGCCGCCACCGCCGGCACCAGACAATCGAGCAAGGTCTTATCGCCAACCTCGGCTTTGCCCCTTCTCTTGATACCGTCAACGGCCCCGTCAGCCAGCAAGGCCAAGTCCTCCACCTCAATAGCCTTCTTCCCCATGGCCGCTTTGCCGGCGCCCATGAAAGCTGAGGCCAGCAATGTGCCAAAGGTGGACGGACTTGCTTTGTTAAATTGAAGACCGCACTGGGCCAGCAGCTGACCGATATCATCTGGAACCGGAGAGGTTAAGTAACCGCTGAGAGCTTTGCTGCCCAGCTCCACGGTAACGCCCAGGTCGCCATCGCCGATGACGGCATCAAGCTGCCGCAGCTCCTCGCTGTGGCTCTTAAAATCAGACGCCACCTCTTTCAGAATAGATACCAGATTAGCAATCGCAAGCATGAACTATCATCGCCTCCACTGCAGCAGGAATGGCGAGAAAGCCGGCGCATCCAGCAGCGCCTTGAATTCCCTGTTGAGCCTGAGCAGGGTCAGTGAAGCACCAGCCATTTCCATGGAGGTAGCATATTCGCCGACGAATGTCTTATAGACACCAAGCCCGCCAGCTACGAGATTATCATGAATCCGATTATTCAGGATAAAAAGCTCCTCGGGCGGCGTCGCGCCCAGTCCATTTATCAGCACGGCGACCTCGTCTCCTGACTTGAAGGGCAGGTCCTCAATCACCTTTTTCGACATGATGTCCGCTATTTCGTCAGCCTTCTTCATTTTGGTGCGCTCAAGCCCCGGCTCGCCGTGAATGCCCATGCCGACTTCCATCTCATCGTCGGCTATGGTGAAGGTCGCCTTGCCCGCGGCCGGTATGGTGCAGGGACTCAGCGCCACCCCTATGCTGCAGGTTTTCTCAATAACCCGGTCAGCCGTCGCTTTCACTTCTTCCAGGCTGGCCTTGGTATCGGCCTTGGCCCCGGCCAGTTTATAGGCGAAAAAGAGCCCGGCCACGCCGCGGCGGCGGTCCTTTTCCGAACGCGGCGCCGAGACAACATCATCTTTCACAATGCTCATTGCCACTTTGATATCTTCCATCCCGGCCATTTCCGCCGCCATCTCAAAGTTCATGACATCGCCGCTGTAATTACCGAAGATATAGAGGACGCCCGCCCCGCCGTTTACTTCTTTCGTTGCCGCCAGCATATCATCAGCACCCGGCGAGGAAAACACGTTTCCCACGGAGACGCCATCAAGCAGCCCGGGGCCAACGTAACCGAGGAACACGGGGATATGGCCTGAGCCGCCACCGGTGCAGATGCCCACTTTTCCCTTTACCGGGGCATCGGCCCTGACCAGAGCACGCGGGCTATCTTTGGCCATGCGCAGATGATAAGGATAGGCTTTGAGGATACCGCCAATAGTCTCCTCCACCACCTGATAAGGGTCGTTGATTATCTTTTTCATGACAATGACTCCTCCTTCATTTAAAAAGATTAAGCGTTAATGCTGAAATCGACCAACGGGGCGCTACTTTATATCAGAGTAATCCTATCACATATCTATCATCAGACACAATACACTGGCGTATAACCACGTCATCACGCACCAACAGTAGGTTTTGTTTGCTTCTAGTTGTTCTCAATACTCACCCCCTGTGTCCCCCTCTCAAACAGGTTTGTCTTTGGCACTCCATCTTAATAATGTTTGAGAGGGGGAAAGATTTTTGAGAGGGGGCTCCGCCCCCTCTCCTCTATACTCCCCTCTCCAGCCAGTAATAAGCATGGTTGTCTGCCAATGTTAAAGGCTGGAGAGGGGACAGGGGTGAGGTAAGCACATAACCAGCAAAGGCAAATAAGACCAGCAGATAAATTTGTTGACGGCAGCCACAGTGCCCATGTTATGCTATGCAGGAATATTGCTTGAAGAGGTAATTATGAGCCTTTACAATGCTTTAAAACAGAGAGAAGCCGCTGGCAGACCGATACGAATAGGGGTTATCGGGGCGGGGACTTTCGGGTCTATGTTCTTAGCGCAGGCCAGGCGGACTCCGGGCATGAAGCTGGTGGGCATCGCCGAGCTGGACCTGGAGAAGGCGGCTCAGACCTGTCTTGAAGCTGGCTGGCCCCGGGAAGCCATCGGTTATGAGAATTCAGCCGGCGCCATAAATGACGGGGCCGGCAGGGGCAGGATAATACTGACCGACAACGCGGAGCAGCTAATCAAGGCGGACCTTGACATCATAATCGAAAGCACGGGGATTGCCGAGGCAGGCACATATCACGCCTGGACCGCCCTGGAAAACGGCAAGCACGTGGTCATGGTTAATATCGAGGCCGGCGCCCTGCTGGGGCAGGTGCTGAATAAAAAGGCCAGAGAAAAGGGCCTGATATACTCTCTGGCCTACGGTGACCAGCCCGCCATCATTGATGAAATGATTGACTGGGCACGCACCATCGGCGCGGAGGTCATCTGCGCCGGCAAGGGCACCCGATACCAGCCCGAATACCATTACTCAACCCCGGATACCGTCTGGAACTACTTCGGTTTCTCGCGGGAGCAGTTGGCCGCCGGCAAATACAACCCCAAGATGTACAACTCGTTTCTGGACGGCACCAAATCGGCCATTGAAATGTGCACGGTAGCCAACGCTTCCGGTTTAATTCCGCAGAAGAACGGCCTTAAATTCCCTCCCGTGGGCGTCCAGAACCTGGCCAGTGTGCTCAAACCGAAAGCTGCAGGCGGCATTCTGGAACACAGCGGCACCGTGGAAGTTGTGGCCAGCGAAGAGAGGGACGGCAGCCCCATCGCAGACCATCTGCGCTGGGGGGTCTATGTGGTCTACCGGGCCACGACCGACCATATGCGCCGGTTTATCTCCACGCATGGCATGGTCAAAGACGACTCCGGCGAGTATGTGGCCGCTTACCGCGCTTACCACCTCATCGGGCTGGAACTGGGCATAAGCGTGGCCAGGGTGGCCCTTCAGGGCGAGTCCACCGGGTCGGCGGACTTCTTCA
>VGOH01000106.1 GCA_016875955.1 Chloroflexota bacterium | reverse complement strand
CCTGATTTCGTCAAATGGGCAGAGGCATGCCAGTGCTTTGGTAAGAGAGTGGAGAAAAGCGCCGATTTAAAGCCAGCCCTGGAAGCGGCGTTGAAGGCGAACCAGAAGGGCCAGCCCGCCGTCATTGATGTGGTCGTCGGACTGGATATGCTGCACTTCAAACGAGCCGAGTAATAATCCCATGGCGCAGTCATGAGCTATGCCTTTTGAATTTAAACCCGCCAGAATATTCTACGGGTGGTGGATAGTCGGGGCTGCCTTCTTCGTTGCCCTGTACATCGGCGGCGTCATCTTTTACGGTTTTACCGCCATCTTTGAACCAATCGCCAATGACATGGGCTGGAGCTATGCCCAGATATCGCTGGCGGCCTCGCTGCGCGGTCTCGAGCTCGGCCTGTTTGCCCCGATTGCCGGCATCCTGACCGACCGCTGGGGGCCACGCCGGCTCATCATCGGTGGCGCCATCATTACCAGCGCCGGACTTTTTCTCCTCAGCCAGACCACCTCACTGGCCATGTTCTACGGTGCCTTCGCCCTTATTTCTGTAGGTATGAGCGCCACCACCCTTACCGTGCTGATGACCGCGGTGGCCAAATGGTTCCGCCGGAAAATTGGCATCGCCAGCGCCATCGCCATGTCCGGCTATGGTCTCAGCGGCCTGATTGTGCCCTTAATCGTCAAACTCATTGAAGTTTTTGACTGGCGGATGACCATGGCCATACTGGCCGCCGGCATGCTGGCCATAGTGACACCCCTCGCCCTCGTTTTCCGCCACCACCCCGAGCATTACGGTTACCTCGTTGACGGCCAAGGAGATGTTCCCGCGACGCCGGGCATACAGAACGCCGGCCTCCAAAGCCCAGAAGTGCACTTCCGGGTCACGCAGGCTCTCAAGACCGCCACTTTCTGGCGCATAGCCATCACTTTTATGGTTCACGCCTTGCTGGTCAATTCGGTAACCACCCATATCATGCCCTACCTCAGCAGCATTGGTGTTATCAGGTCACGGGCCAGCCTGGCGGCCATGGCGCTGCCCATAATGAGCATCGGTGGTCGCCTCAGCTTTGGCTGGCTGGGGGATAAGTTTGACCGTCGGCGGATAGTCACCATCGCGTTTGCCATGATGACCGCGGGTCTGCTCTTCTTCGGCTACACTCAGACGGTCGGCCTCTGGCTGCTGGTTCCTTTTCTCATCCTTTTTGGCATCGGTTACGGCGGTTCCACAGGGGTAAGGCCTGCAATCGTATCGGAGTATTTCGGCCGGTCGAATTTTGGCAGCGTTTTCGGCTTCGTTGTCGGCGTCAATGCCATAGGTGCCATCATCGGACCGCCACTCGCCGGCTGGGTATACGACACCTGGAGCAACTACCAGGGCATCTGGTTCGCCTATACCGGCCTGTCCATCGTGGGTTCACTGCTCATCTTTAATATCACCCGGGTTAAAATAACTGGTGAAGATAGCAAACCAAAATAAAAAGGAGGTGTTCAATGCCAGCTAAAGGGGCCCTTATGCTATCGGCCAAAGACAACGTTGCCACGCTGCTTGAGGATGCAGCGGCCGGAACCGGGGTGCTGGTTCGGCTTGGGGCGGAAACCCGCACCGTCAAATCCAGAGAAAGCATCCCTTTCGGCTTCAAAATCGCCTTGACTGATATCGCCCGTGGCGCCAGCATTATCAAGTACGGCGAGACCATCGGCATCGCCTCGTGTGATATCAAACAGGGGGACATGGTACACGTCCATAACCTGGAAGGCGGTCGTGGCCGGGGAGATTTGACGAAAGGAGGAGTCAGATGAATTTCTTAGGTTATCCAAGACCGGACGGCTCAGCCGGCATCCGTAATTACGTGCTGGTAATTCCGTGGGGTTTCCTGGCCGCCAAGATTTGCGACCTGGTTGACGGCACCAGAACCATCCTGACCGCTGACCACGGGAGCGGCCGCACCAGTCGTGACCGCGAGACTATTGCCCGCACCCTCATCGGGCTGGGGCGTAATCCCAATGTGGCTGCAGTTATCATCCACACCCAAGGCGTGGGCGCTGGCTACCCAGAGCTTAAGCCCACCCGTCTTGCCGAGGAGATTGCCCGTTCCGGGAAGCGCGTTGAGATTCTGGATGCGGTGAAGGAGGGGAGCACATTGAGAACTCTGGAGAAAGGCGTCCACCTGGCCAGGGAGATGGTGCTTGAGGCTTCCCGCATCAGGCGCCAGCCTTCCGATTTGAGTAATCTGGCCATAGGGGTGAAATGCGGCCACTCCGATACCACTTCCGGCATTGCCGGCAACCCGGTCATCGGCAACCTTTTCGACCGTATCATCGCGGCTGGCGGCACCGCTTTTTTCGGTGAGACCACGGAGATTATCGGCGCCGAACACGTGCTGGCCAAACGCGGCATTAATGCTGAGGTGTCCAGACAAATCCTTGAGGCTGCCGCCAGGACAGAAGCCATCGCCAAGTCAACCGGAGAGGACATCCGCACCGTTAACCCGGTGCCTTCCAATATCGCCGGAGGCATCTCCTCGCTGGAAGAGAAGTCGCTGGGGGCCATTCACAAATCAGGGTCGGCGCCGATTCAGGGCGTCCTCAAATATGGAGAACGGCCCGGAGGCAAGGGCCTTTTCTTTGTGGACAACTGGATGAGCATGGGCTCTATCTTTCCCGGCTATGCTGCCTCAGGGGCGCAACTGGTCATATTTCAGCTCGGCGGCGGGGGCATGGTGGGCAATGACCTGCTGCACACTTCAACGGCAGTGGTATCTCCCCTCATGTGGACAACGGCCAATCCCAAGACACTGGCCAGGGCGCCAACCAGCATTGACTTTTATTCCGGCACCGTTATTGAGGGGAAGGACACAATTGAAAAAGCCGGCGCAAAGCTCCTTAAACTAGTGCTGGATATCGCCTCCGGCACCATGACCAAGGTGGAGACCCTGCGCCACACCGACCCCTCGCAGATATACCTGATGGACCCGTGCTTCTGAAGATGTGATGCCGCCAGCTAATCCCTGAGCAGTATCTCCCGGACCTCACCGGCGAACTTCTGGCTTTCGGGGTCGTCGGCGATAATCTGTATCTTTGCCGGGGAATCGACCCCCAGCCCCAGCTCCACCGCCCGGGCAATCTGGTCCTGCGCGAAAACCGGGCCCTGGCTGACCTCCGGCGTGGTGCCGAAGAGCCTCAGGATGGCCACCCCCACCGCATCCACGGCCACGCGGTCGTTGCCGGCGATTATCACGTCGGCATTGACCCGTTTGCCCCGGTCTGGCCCGCCATCAACAAAAGCCTCCACACCATCCAGCACGATGAGGGCCGGATTATAGACGGTATTCATCTCGGCTATCATCTGCCGCTGGTAGCGCGAGCCGTGAAGTTCCCCCATATAGGGATAGCCGGTGCGGGGCACCATCCCCACGGTGTTTTTCAAGGACAGGGTGAAGTGTCCGCCGTAGGCGTGCGTCTTAAGACAGCATGTCTGGACAATCGTTTCCGCTTCCAGATAGATGCGGGCAAAGTGAAAGCCATTCCGCCAGTGACTGTCAGCGGGTTTAACGTGAACCCACCCCTCAGTCCCGAGTTCCTGAAGGTTTACCACCTTTATCCCCAGCTCTTTGGCCAGCGGCAAGATGCCCTTCTGCACCATCACGTCGCGGGTATTGGGTGGCCCGCTGCGCTCTGCCAGGGTAATGCTGCCGGCGCCCATCTCCTGCATTTTCAACACCAGAGCGCGCAGGGTCTCATCGGCCGTTGAACCTGGCGCCGGGTCGGCAGTATTGAAGTTCGGCTTAAGCACCACCGGTTTGCCCTTCACTGGATTGGTCTTGAGCAGGGCAATAGCTTTGCGTACCCCATTGTCGCGGTCTTGAGTGCGCACCAGGCTTATCTTGGTTGATTTCCCTTTATCAGTCATGGTCAAATCCTTTCCTGTTTCCGCCATTCAGGCCGTAAGTGAAAGTGGAGATTAATTCTCTGACGAGCTTCGGGCTTTGCGCCATCCTCGCCTGTATTTTAGGACTATTATAAATGCCCTGAAGGAAAATTTCATAGTAGGCCAGAATGGCTTCCTGCGACAGGTCCGGGTTGATATAACCCTGCCTCCGACCATCTTCAAATAATTCAATCAGCAACTGGTTTACCTCTCCCTGCCATATTGATTCCACAAACTGGCGTATGCCGAGGTCCTGCGATAGCGCCGTCCTGGTCAATTCGCCCTGGAACTGGCCGACAACCTCAGATTTATCAAAGACGATTGCCTTCAGCTTCTCCAGAAAAGGTCCTTCCTCTCTTATCAGGTCGCGATACCTGGCAAGCATCCGGCGTAAAAGGCTCTTTATGACATCGCGCACCAGCTCGTCCTTACTGCCGAAGTGATTGTAGATAGTCACCTGAGAGACGCCGGCTTTCTGGGCAATGTCATTGATGCTTACCTTTTTAAACCCGTAAGCCTGAAAAAGTTCCAGTGCGGCCTGGCGGTATCAAAGCCCTTGGCCCGGGCCAGAATCTTGTCTTTCTCAAACAGGTCTATGGCGGTGACATCATTGCCGCAGGTATAGCCCAGGACGTAGTCCATGGCTTCCTTTTCGGGAACATCTTTG
>VGOH01000105.1 GCA_016875955.1 Chloroflexota bacterium | reverse complement strand
AGCCCCACCTCTTCCAGGCCCTGGAAACTGAAAGGTGAGGTTCGTGGCTTAAAGGCGCCACCACGTAACACCGCCGCCCCGGCTTCTTTGACCGCCTTGGCCACTTCCATGAGCCTCTCCTCGTTCTCCACGGCACAGGGACCGGCCATGACCACGACGCGCTGCCCGCCGATTTCCACCCCGCTCACCTTTACCACGGTGTCCTCACCCTTGAACTCGCGGGAGGCCAACTTGTATGGTTTCATGATGCGGGTGACGCTCTCCACGCCGGGCAGGACGGCAAAGGTCTCCGTGGACACCTGCCCGGTATTGCTGCCCAGTATGGCCACGACCACCTTGTTCGTACCCAGGTTCAGCTGCACCTGAAATCCGAGCGCCTTGGCGCGCTGCACCACGCCATCTACCTGCTGGACGTCAACGCCCGTCTGCATCTCAACTATCATTTCAGTGTTCCCTCCACCCCATAGCTACTCTTACTTCCCCAGCACCTCTTTTCTCAAAATCTCCGCCTTGTCCGTCTTCTCCCAGGGCAGGTCAAGGTCATCGCGGCCAAAGTGCCCGTAGCAGGCGGTCTGGCGGTAAATGGGCCGGCGCAGGTTGAAATACTTCATAATCGCGCCGGGCCGCAGGTCAAAATGCTTGTCGACCAGCCCGAGCAGGACTTCATTGCTGACCTTACCCGTGCCGAAGGTCTCAATGGAAACGGAGAGCGGGTGGGCAACGCCGATAACATAAGCGACCTGCATTTCCAGTCGCTCCGCCAGCCCCGCCGCCACCAGATTCTTGGCCACGTAGCGCGCGGCGTAGGCCGCCGAGCGGTCGACCTTGGTGGGGTCCTTCCCAGAGAAGGCGCCACCGCCGTGCCGGGCAATACCACCATAGGTATCAACCAGTATTTTCCGACCGGTGAAGCCGGTATCCGATACCGGCCCGCCGATTTCAAACCGGCCGGTGGCATTAACGTAGTACCGGGTCTCCCTGTCCAGAAACGACGCCGGGATTACTTTATTGACCACATGCTCAATAATGTCCTGGCGAATTTGCTCTTGAGATGGCTCAGGATTGTGCTGAGCGCCAATGACCACGTTGGTTACCCGGACTGGCTTCCCGTTATGATACTCCACGGTAACCTGCGACTTGCCATCGGGGCGGAGGTATGGCAGCGTTTTATTTCGCCTTATCTCAGCCAGTCGCCGGCACAGCCTGTGCGCCAGAGAGATGGGCATGGGCATCAGCTCCGGCGTCTCGTTGCAGGCGAAGCCGACCATCATCCCCTGGTCGCCTGCCCCGACCTGGTCTAGCTCGTCGGTCGAGCCCATTTTGGCTTCCAGCGATTTGCCCACACCCCCGGCAATGTCCGGTGACTGCTCATTGATTGAGACCATCACGCCACAGGAACGGTATTCAAAGCCGTATTCGGGGCGGACATACCCAATATCGCGAACCACCTGCCGCACTATATGCGGGACTTCAACATAACAGGCAGTGGTTATCTCCCCCATAACAATGACCAGGCCGTTGGTCACCGCTGTCTCACAGGCCACCCGGCCGTACTGGTCCTGTTTCAGTATGGCGTCCAGTATGGCGTCTGATATCTGGTCGCAAATCTTGTCCGGGTGTCCTTCGGTAACCGACTCTGATGTCAAGAGGTACCTGGCGGAACTGGCAAAACTACTGGGCATCTTCCCCTCCGTCTATTACATCAAACAGGCTTTTATGTTCCCTGTTCCCAACTGGTCAGATATCTCTGCTGCTCTTCAGTAAGGTTATCAATGATAACGCCCATAGAGGTGAGTTTCAACCGGGCCACCTCCCGGTCAATGTCCTCGGGCACAGGGTGAACACTGGTCGGCAGCTTGCCCTCATTTTTCGTCAGATATTCCAGGCAGAGCGCCTGGTTGGCGAAGCTCATATCCATAACGCTGGCCGGATGCCCCTCCGCCGCCGCCAGATTTATCAATCTGCCTTCTCCCAGAAGGTGCAGGCGGCGCCCGTCTGCCAGCGAGTACTCATCAACAAAGTCGCGTATCCGGCGCTTTTGTCTGGCCATTTTTGCCAGCGCCGGGAGATTTATCTCCACATTGAAGTGCCCGCTGTTGGCCAGGATGGCACCGTCCTTCATCACCTTGAAGTGGGCCCGGTCAATCACGTTCTTATCACCGGTGGTGGTAATGAAAATATCGCCCACTCTGGCCGCTTCCATAAGCGGCATGACCTGGAACCCGTCCATCACCGCCTCCAGCGCCCTCACCGGCGCCACCTCAACGATTATCACCTGAGCGCCCAGCCCCCGGGCCCGCATGGCCACGCCGTGGCCACACCATCCGTAACCGCAGACGATTACCTTTTTCCCCGCCCACAGGATATTGGTGGCACGGGTGATGCCATCAATGGTGCTCTGCCCGGTTCCATAACGGTTATCGAACAGATACTTGGTCTGCGCATCGTTCACGGCGATGATGGGATACTTCAGTTTCCCCACCGCTGCCAGGCTGCGCAGGCGCACCACGCCGGTGGTGGTCTCCTCGGTGCCGCCCATGACGTTGCCGAGCATCTCCTGCCTTTTAGTATGCAAGGTGGTCACCAGGTCGGCGCCATCGTCCACGGTAAGCTGCGGCTTGTGGTCTATGGCGGTGTTGATATGTTTATAATAGGTCGTCTCGTCCTCGCCCTTTATGGCATTGGTGGGAATATCATAGTCTACCAGCGCCGCGGCAACATCGTCCTGCGTGCTCAGGGGGTTGGAGGCACAAAGAACCAGGTCGGCACCTCCACCCTGCAACGCCAGCGCCAGGTTGGCCGTCTCGGTGGTGATATGAAGACAGGCGGAAATGCGTACCCCTTCAAGTGGTTTTTCTTTGGCGAACCGCTTCCGTATCAGCCCCACCACCAGCATCTCCCGGGAAGCCCACTCAATGCGCTGCCGGCCGGCTTCAGCCAGCGACCTGTCTTTTATATCATAGTTATGTAAAGCCATTGTGCTCCTTTGTCAAAAGTCAGGCCATATTAAATAATGATACAGGGGATTCGGCTTTTATTCAAGGAGAGTCTGTGGTTCTGTTTGTATTTGGTTGGCAGTTGATGTCTCACCCCTGACCCCTCTCCCGCCAGAATCACTGGTAAATAAATACAGGCACAAATGGCTGGAGAGGGGGTCAAGGGGGTGAGCGAAAGAACAACCATAGGCAAATAAAACTGCGAAAATTGTGTAGCTACTATTGCGATACGATATAATATTGATGGTACGGAAGATAAAAATGAAACGCTATAAGCTTATTGAGCACACGGCTGATATGGGACTGGTCGCCTATGGACATGACCTGGCAGATGCGTTCGCCAACGCTGCCTACGGCCTTTTCGCCATCATTGCCGACCTGGGCCGGGTCAAGGAAAAGGAGTCCCGTCAGATAGAACTGCAGGAAGAAGATGTGGAAACCCTGCTCTTTGAGTGGCTCAACCGTTTGCTTTACGTCTTTGACGTTGAGATGCTGCTACTGAAAAGGTTTGATATGGAACATTTTGATGACTCCAGCCTGAAGGCAACCTGTTATGGCGAGAAGTATGACCCCGCCCGACATCGATTGAAGAGGGGGGTGAAGTCAGCTACCTATCACATGCTGAAGGTTGACCGGGAGAGAAACCAGGTGCGGGTTATCTTTGACGTGTAGGAGGTGCCCAGATGGCGACGTGGAACGGACCGCTGGAAAAAATCGATAACTATCGCTGGCAGATACCCAAGAGCTACAAGACGGGCATGCGCGTGCCCGGCCTTATCTACGCCGACGCCGATATGGTAAAGCAGATAAAAGAGGAGCAGGGGCCGGAGCAGGTGGCCAATGTCGCCTTCCTGCCCGGCATCGTGGACTACTCGCTGGCCATGCCTGATATCCACTGGGGCTACGGTTTCCCCATCGGCGGGGTGGCGGCGATGAGACTGGATGACGGAGTGGTCTCGCCGGGTGGCGTCGGCTTTGACATCAACTGCGGCGTGCGCCTGCTGCGCACCAATCTGATGAAGGATGACGTCGCCCCGAAAGTAAAGCCGCTGATGGACGCCCTGTACAACAGCGTGCCCTCGGGCGTTGGCTCCAGGGGCAGGATAAAGCTGAAGGGCGGAGACATCAACGAGGTGCTCAGGAAGGGCTCGCGCTGGGCAGTGGAGCACGGGTACGGGCGACCGGAAGACCTGGAGACCACCGAGGAAAGCGGCGAGATGGCCGGGGCCGACCCATCAAAGGTCAGCGGCCGGGCCAAGGAGCGTGGCGAACCGCAGCTGGGCACGCTGGGCTCGGGCAACCACTTCCTTGAGGTGGCGCTGGTCGATAAGATAAACGAGCCGGACATCGCCCGGGCTATGGGCATCAACGAGGTCGGACAGGTGATGCTTTACGTCCACTGCGGCTCGCGCGGGCTGGGGCACCAGGTGGCCGACGACTACGTCAAGGAGATGGTGCGGGCGATGGCAAAATACGGCATAAACCTTCCTGACCGACAGTTAGCCTGCAGCCCGGTCAAGTCTCCGGAAGGCCAGTCATACCTGGGCGCGATGCGCTGTGCCGCCAACTACGCCTGGGCCAACCGGCAGTGCATCGCCCACTGGGT
>VGOH01000104.1 GCA_016875955.1 Chloroflexota bacterium | reverse complement strand
GCTGGAGAGGGGACAAGGGTGAGGTAAGCACATAACCACCAGATGTCACTAAAAGCGGGCTTTCTCTGCCTTGACAAATTTCTCCCCCGTCAAATAATATTGGCCGAAGGGAGTTTGAGATGAAGATTACCAATATAGTCAGCACACCGTTGTCAATACCACTCAAGTGGCCTTTCATCAGCGGCATTGTGGTCAATAGGGCCAATCCGGTTATCGTCCAGTTATTCACCGATGAGGGACTGGAGGGGATTGGCCTGGCCTTCACCTGGAATGACCAGCGCGTGAAGTCACTCCTGGCCTGCATTGATGATTTAAAGCCGACCATTGTGGGGCAGGATGTCTTCCGCTGGGCGGAAGCCTGGCAGAAGCTCTGGCAGGATACCCGGTGGATGGGGCACCAGGGATATCCCGTCTATGCCCTCTCCGCCATTGATACCGCGCTCTGGGACCTGCGGGGTAAAGCGGCTGGCCTCCCGGTTGCCAGATTGCTCGGTGGCTACCGTGATGAAGTGCCGGCATATGCCAGCCACCTCCTCTTCCTCAACTGGAGCATTGACCAGTTGCAGAAAGATGCAGCGGCCCTGGTGGCGCAGGGTTTCCGCGCCATGAAAATGAACATGGGCGATAACCCTCCCGGTGTGGACCTGGAAAGGCTCAGGGTGGTGAGAGAGGCGGTCGGGGACGATATTGACATACTGGTTGATGTGAACTGGGCGTGGACGGTGCCCCATGCCATCCAGATGGGGCGAGAGATGGAGAAGTACCACGTGTACTGGCTGGAAGACCCCCTGCCCAGCAACGACCCCGCGGACTGGGCTCTGGTCGCCAGCGCCCTGGACCTTAAGATTGCCGGCGGTGAGACGCTGACCAGCAAGTATGATTTCCGCCGCGTGATTGAGCATAAGGCGCTGGACGTGCTGATGCCGGACCTGCAGCGGGTGGGCGGCGTCACCGAATGGATGAAGGTAGCCACCATGGCCCAGGCGTGGGACCTGCCCGTGGCCAGCCATGTTTTCCACGAGTTCTCTGCCCATCTGGTAGCGGCAATCCCGAACGGCCTGACTGTGGAATATATGCCCTGGTGGGATTTTCTGTACCAGGAGCCACTGCCAATTAAAAACGGCTACATCAGAATTCCAGATAAACCCGGCTTCGGGCTGGAACTGAACCCTGAGATGGTCAAGAAATACGCCATGAAATAGCTTCTGAGGCTGGCTCACCAAGGAGGTGACAGACGTGCCAAAAATCGGTTTTATCGGTGCCGGCCCGGTGGGCACTGCTTTCGCGGTAAACCTGGCCAAACGCAAATACCAAATCATCGGCGTTTTTGATGTTGTACCGGAGGCGGCGCAGCGGTTTGCCGCTGATGTGCCCGGCTGTCAGGTATATAAAAAAGCGCAGGCACTGGCGGATGCGGCTGATATTCTATTCATCACCACGCCGGATGATATCATCCCCAAGGCCGCCGGTGCTATCAAATGGCGCGCCGGACAATCGGCCGTCCACTGCAGCGGTGCCAGCACAGTGCATTCGCTGGATGCCGCCAGAGAACAGGGGGCCAGCGTGGGCGCCATTCATCCCTGCCAGACCTTCGCCGGCAGGGAGCAGGCCATCGCCAACCTGCCTGGCTCCACCTTCGCCATTGAGGCTGAAGAGCCGATGAAAACAACCCTCACCGGAATCGCCCGAGCGCTTGACGGTGACCTGGTCTACCTTACTTCCGAGGATAAAGCCCTGTACCATGCCGCCGCCTGCATTGCCTGCAACTATTTCTACACGCTGGTGAAGATAGCCACCGACCTCTGGCAGAATTTCGGCAAGACGACCGAGGAGGCGACCAAGGCCTACATTCCGCTCCTGCAGGGCTCGGTCAATAACATCGCCAACATCGGCTTTCCCGGCTGCCTCACCGGACCCATCGCCCGCGGTGACGTCAAGACTATCCAGAGACACCTGGCGGCGCTGGCAAAGTGTGCCCCTGATATACTGCCCCTTTATAAAGAACTGGGGCTACAGACCATACCCATCGGCATCGCCAAGGGAACCCTCAGCGAAAGCAAGGCTGAAGAGCTGCGCTCCCTGCTCCAAAATAAGCTTAAATAGAACGAATTACCGGAAAAGGAGAGTGTAATGAAGGTTACCAAGGTCAAAACCTATCTTTATCACGGGCATTTCAACTGGCTTCTGGTCAAGCTGGAGACAGACGAAGGCATCGAAGGCTGGGGTGAGGCCACCACCCAGGCCTCGGAAAGGGCCACACAGGCCCATGTCCATACCATCGGCGATAATTATCTGGTCGGCAAAGACCCGCGGCAGATTGAGCTGCACGTCAGCACCCTGTTGCGCAACACCTACTGGAAGCCATCATTCGTGATATACAGCGCCATCAGCGGTCTGGAGATGGCCATGTGGGACATTTTCGGCAAAAGCCTAAATGTGCCCGTCTATACCCTGCTGGGCGGTGCCTGCCGCCCTCGCCTCAAGATGTACCACAACGGGTGGTGGTTCGGCGCCAAATCATACGATGACTACGCGCGGCTGGCCAGAGACATGGCCGACCAGGGCGCCAGAGCGCTGAAATTCGACCCGATGCAGGGGATGGATACCTTCATTGATACCACCGAACTCAACCGGACAGTCGAAGCCATAAAGCTGGTCAGAGAAGCTGTCGGGGACTCCGTTGAGCTGATGATAGACGTTCACGGCAGGCTGAGCCCGGACAATTCCATCCGGCTGGCAAAGGCGGTGGAACCTTATCGCCCCTACTGGTGGGAAGAACCCATACCCACCGATGCCAGCCTGGACGACCTGGCGCTGGTCGCCCGGTCAATCAACATACCGGTGGTTGCCGGCGAGCGCATCTACACCCGCTGGGGCTTCCGCGACCTTTTTGAGAAGCGGGCGGCAGCGATTATAAATCCGGACATTGCCCACCAAGGAGGCATACTGGAGACGAAGAAAATCGCCGATATGGCCCATGCCTACTATATAAGCGTCAACCCGCACGATGCCAGCGGCCCGGTGCTCACCGCCGCCAGCATACAGCTTGAGGCGGCCATCCCGAACTTTCTCATCCACGAATTTTTCTCCATTGATATCCCCTTCTATGAAGAGGTGCTCAAGGAAAAATTCCCGGTGATAACAGATAACAATTACATACAGCTGCCCACCAAGCCCGGGCTGGGGATAGAGATTGATGAGGCAGCGCTCAGCAAAAGGCCTTATAAATATGCAGACCTGGGTGCCTTCTGGGCAACCCACGATGACTGGCGTGAGGCCACTGACCGCAAATAACAGGCGGGATAATCTGTCTCTGGAAAGATGAAACTTCAGACGCTAAAGATATGGTCCCTGGTCGCCATAACACCCGTTTTTATGGCGATTATCACCCGCCTGGTCTGGGAACTGGCGGTCAACTTCTCCACCAGCGGCCTGGTTATGTCAATTCTGGTCATTATCGCACTTGCCGGTGTGTGGGCCTTCTTCTATTACCTTGCCCTCAAGGCAAACCTGGGAATAATACACAGCCTCCCCGTCTGGCTTGTCGGCGCGGTGCTGGCGACCGGTGGTGTAGTTGGCGCCGTCATCCACTTCATGCGCTTCATTCCGTCACCAGAGTGCGGACTGCCCTGGAGTCTGGTTATCGCGCTGTTATACTTTATCGCCCTGCTCAATGCCTACTTTATACTGCTCTGGCATGTCTGGTCACTCTGGCAAAAGAGACGCGGGAAAGAATAAAAATGGACCGGGAGAGATTTGAGCAGCTCGTGGCCAGGGCCGTTGCCGACCTGCCCGCTGAGTTCCAGGAACGGCTGGATAATATAGATGTCGTGGTGCAGGCTGAGCCAACGTACCGTCAGCTTGCCGATGCCAGGCTTAAGCGCGGGGAAACGCTGCTGGGGCTTTATGAAGGCGTGCCCCTGACCAGGCGCAGCCGCTCTTACGGCATGGTGCCGCCGGACAAGGTAACCATCTTTCAGAATCCGATTGAGGCCAAGTGCCGCAGCGAAGCGGCTATCCAGAGAGAGATACAGCGGGTGGTGAAACACGAAATCGCCCACCACTTCGGTATCAGCGACGCCAAGTTGAGACAGCTGGAAAGAAGACGAAAATAATTTACGAGGATACCGCCGCCAGCTCTTTTGTCATATATTCGCCCCGCGAGCGATAGCCCGACTCTTTGCGGTAATAATCGCGGGCACCCACCCCGCTGAGGACAAACATTTGCTTTGCCTGAAACTCCCCGGCAGCGATGCGCTCTGCTTCCCTAAGGAGCTCCCGGCCAATGCCTTTGTGCTGCGCCGCCTCAGGGCGCTGCTGGCGCAACGGCACCTCTGGGCCGAAGATATGCAACTCTCTGATTATGGCCAGTTTTCCCCCGGTTTCCCGCCCATAGACTGCCGCCGGTTTCTCCTGAACCCTCAGCCGCAGCAGTCCGTAAAGTGTCTCTCTTTCATCCTCGCAGGCGAGGAAAACCTCCCGGCCGCCGGATGCCTCGTAGTCCAGCCGCACCAGACGAGGTTCACCAATTTGCCGGCCATCCCTCGCCCGGTGCCCGTATTCCCGGCAGCGGATGCATTTACACTCCCATCCCTGCTCCTGCAATCGCTC
>VGOH01000103.1 GCA_016875955.1 Chloroflexota bacterium | reverse complement strand
CCCCACATTGGCAATATAGAGATTGCCATCCTTCACCACGGCGACGACGGCAGTAGTCCCCATGCCAAACCACTTGCTGCCTTTTTGCGAGCTAAGATCAAAAACTGCCCTGTTGGCCTCATGGAGCGAATTGTGGAGCATCTCCTCGACCGGCAGTCCATCTGGTTGCATATAATAATATTGGCGGCGGATCGCCTGACCAGCTATGTCGCTGGCCTCCTGGCCAGCATCGCGGCCCCCCATACCATCGCAGACAATAAAGAGGGCACCGAGTTTCTGGCGTGACTCGGTTTCAATAGGGTCGTTGGGTTGTTGGGTATAATAACGCCAGTCTTCATTCCGGCGACGCTGCGGGTTGCGCCCGATACTGCTCTCGCTCCCTACCTCCAGGCGTAATGATACGCCTGAGGACGGAGATGTTGGCGATCTAGGGGATACGCTCATGATGATTCTCCTGTATGTTATCGCGGATAATTGACCGACTCATAGACTCCAGGCGATGGCTGCAGCGTGGGCAACGGCCATGGCGTCCTACTAGGAGTCCTGACCGGCGCTACCGTTTTAGTCGGCGTTAGCGCGGGCATGGTAGTCGGCGTCTCCGTAGGCGTTAGCACGGGCATAGAAGTTAGCGTTTTCGTAGGCGTGGCGGTGGGCGGCTGTGCCGTGCCTGACTCCTCCTTCCACACAAAGGTTCGCTCCGTGCTCTGCCCGCTTACTGGTGTTCCTTCCTGCTCCCCATTTGGCCCGGTGCCTGCCTGATGGTATACCGTCACTGTCCAATGGTACTCACGGTTAGCAGGGCCTAGATCGAATAGGTATTCAGGCACCAGCCATTGTGTATCCTTCACCCATGGGGAAAACTCTCCATGGGCAAGCACGATCTTGACCACGTAGTAATCATAGTAGCCAAGCGCACCTACGGAATCCCAAGCCAGAACGATCAAAGCTCCTCTACTGGTGAAAGTTTCATTGTGCGGTGGGCTCCTTAAGACGGGAACCGGATAGACAGGTAAAGCTGAAGGTATATTAGTCGCCCCTACAGGAGGAGTAGGCACTGGTGACCCAGGTATTGGCGTGACTGTAGGCGATAGAATCCTGGGACTCGGCGTGGCTATGCTTGCCAAAGGAGCAACAGCAGTCAGGAGACTGGGCGCTGCCGCAGGAGTTCCCCCACATGCCCTGGCCATCCAGAGTATAACAAGCAGCGCCATTATCACGACGACTATACTCAACACGCCCATGGTAAGCTGGCGCAGACGGTGTTTGTCCGGTAAAGCGCTCTCGCTGTTCCTCCTGACGGCGCCCTTCTGCTGTTGCCTGGGATCGTAGGCACGTACAACAAGAACAGTGATGTTGTCCGGTCCGCCCTTGTCGTTGGCCAGCCTGACCAATTTCTCAGCGGCGGCCTGAGGGCTGTTGCTGGTTATCACCTGTTGGATCTCAGTGTCGCCTACTAAATCTGTCAGCCCATCACTGCACAGCACGACCACGTCACCGTGAGAAAGAACATAACCGTTGACATCTAGATCTGGTTCTACTTGGAGAGCGTTGCCTAGAGAACGGGTTAAGGCTCCCCTGTTGGGATGTGTCTCTGCTTCCGCAGGGCTAATGCGCCCGGAGTCCAGGGCTTCACGAACCCATGTGTGGTCCCTGGTCAACGGTCTGATGGCGCCCGCAGCCGGCACCAGATAAGCCCGGCTATCTCCGACGTGGGCTACAAACAGGTTATTATCCTGCACTACGGCAGCCACGGCAGTGGCGCCCATGCCGAACCATTTGCTGTTTTGCTGAGAACTGAGACGGAAGACATCCCTGTTGGCCTCATGGATGGAATTGCGCAGCATCTCCCCCGACGAGAGGTTGTCTGGCTGCATGTAGTAATACTGGCGGCGGATCGTCTGACCGGCAATGTCGCTGGCCTCATGGCCGGCATCGCGGCCTCCCATGCCATCGCAGACAAGGAAAAGCCTTCCGCGGCGCTGGCGCAACCTAGTCTCGATGGAGTCGTTGGGTTGCTGGGCATAGTAGAGCCAATCCTCATTCTGGCGACGCTCAGAGTGGCGGCCAATGTCGCTCTTGGCTCCTGTCTCAAGACGAAGAGAAGACGGCCCTATCAGGAGTGTGGGGGATAAAGCCACGCTCATTCTCCTTACCCGACAGGTAATTGGTGGTGTTTTCTCCGTCTGGCACCTTAACTGACATATATGGCTGGCATCCAACGAGGCGTTAATAACACGGCCGGGGATCTTCACATGGCACCTGCATGGGCTGACCACCACCTTTGCAAGGCGGGATTGTCTTTAAGCACGCCAGCGGTGACACTGGCTGCGGCGGCCGCCAGAAGAAGAACCATTGTGCACTGATGTCGCTCAACTTCTCTGCCTCGGGCCGTTGGCCACGGCGCACCACCACGTTCCACTCGTAGCGCCCATCGTCGGATAGACCAAAATACTCCCGGCTGACGGTAAATTTTGTCTCTTGCATGTACCAGTGCTTTTCCACCTGCCTGCCTGCAGCCCGCCAGGTCAGGTAGACGTCGTAGAACTCATCGGCAGCCAAGCTACCCACGCTCTGCCATGATAGCTCGATGCCAGAGCTCGTTTCATTGAACTCTTTGCCGCTGAGCGGAGCGACAAGCAGTGGTACGCTGTACCCAGCAGATTGTGTGGCTGTAGTAGTTGGCACCGGCTTGCTGGCTGGCGTTGCTGTAGGTACTAGCGTGGGCACTGGTGTTGGTGTATCCGTTGCCTTTGGCATTGGCACGGCGGTCACCGTAGGTGGCCGTGACGTAGCCATTGCAGTTAACGTCAAGGGTGGCATTGACGTTGGCACCTGTATCGTTGCCAATGGCGTTGGCGGCGATGGCCACAAATATTCCCGGATAGTACCCCAGTTAGAAGCACCTAAGCCTACTACTACAGCGACCGGTACCACAATAGCCAGAAAAATCCCCCAGGGCACTGAGCTTAGGCGTGGGGGGCGGGGCGGGTGCCCCCTCAGCCGGTTGAGAAACTGGCTGACCTCCTCCAGGCTAGGACGCTCTTGGGGAGATTTGCTCAAGAGGCGCAAGATCAGATCATCCAGGTCAGGGGAATCCTTCAGCTTAGGGTTGTAGCGCGAAGGAGGGTCCGGCTGCCGCTTCAGAATGTCGGTGGTTGTGGTATTGCTTTTCACCATGAAAGGAGGGCGACCGGTCAAAACCTGGTAGAGGACCGCTCCCAGGGAATAAACATCTGCTTGGTGATCCACCTGATCCATGGCATGGGCATCCTGGGACTTGATAGCCTGCACCCACTCTGGCGCCATGTAGGGTAAGGCGCCGGCTGGGATGACCTTCTGGCCTTTGCGTTTGCCGATGCCAAAGTCTACCAGAACAACTTCTGGCCGTGGGTGCTCGGCCGTGGGGTACCGATGCCGGAAGAGGATGTTATCCGGCTTGACATCCAAATGGACCACAGGATCCGGTTTGCTATTGTGACAGTATATCAGTGTCTGAGCCAGTTGGCTCATGATCTCTGCTGCCTCTGAGATCTCCAGACGTTTGTGCTGGTTGAGATAGTTCTCCAGGCTGCTTCCCTCCAGGTACTCCATGATAAAGTAATGAGGCTGGCCTCGAAGCTTGGTAGCAAAGCCTACATAGATATTCTTCTTCTCATGATCAAGCGGCTCAATCCGGACAATCCCTGGGTGACGTAGTCTTTGCAGTAGTTCTGCTTCTCGGTCAATGGGGTCATTGAACCTCTCCTCTAAGGCGATCTTCAGAGCAACGTGTTTACCCAGGCGATTCTGGGACAGGCAGACCTGGGCCATGCCACCCCGGCCATACTGCATGACTTTGATGACGTGGAACTGGCCCACATGATCGCCTTCTCGTAGTTTGATTTGGTCTTTTCGGTCGATAGACATTGATTTACTCCCTAAGGTGAAGTCGGGGGGGGCCCTAATAGCTATTCGAAGGTTGTACTTGCGGCCCCATTGAGCGTTCTCCAAGGACAAGGTCCTATGCTGCTGGTCTTGGGGCTCAAATTGGCCTGGTCTCGTCAGACGGAGCTGAAGGCTGGCTGTCGGTGAAGACGTCTGTCTTAGTGGCAGTGTCGTCAGTGAGACTGACCGTCTTGTCCTTGTCTTCACCTCCTGACAGCACAAACTCAAGTTTCACTGCTCCCAATTGGATCATGGCGCCGTTATGCAGGATGCGCTCCTCGGCAACTGAGAGCAGTTCGCCATCAACGCGTACCCGGTTGATGCCACCCTGGTCCCTAATATAGTAGTTCCCGTCCTGTTTCTCTTCTATTTCTGCATGTAGACGGGAGACCGTGCGCTCTGTGATTACTATCTTGCAATACTCAGGGTCACGACCAATCTTGGTATAGGTATCCCTGATGGGATACTCCTGGCCAGGATTGGGACCGCTAATCACACGGAGGGATGCCCTGGTCGCTGTTGGTCCACGTGTGGGCGCCGAACCCTCTGACTCACCCACCGTGAACAGCTCGGTTACAGTCTTATACGCACTCTTGACCGCACGGGTTCCGTATCTAATTGGCGCCCCCCTGGTAACGATCATTATCAAAGCAATGACGATGGTGGCCAGGACGATGGCCAAATTGTTAAGAACCCACTGTAGCACCCGTTCAAACCAGGGTATATCTACTCGCAAGACGACAGGCACACTCTCCCCGCTGACCCCCAGTTTGTCAAAGGCTCGGGCCTTGA
>VGOH01000102.1 GCA_016875955.1 Chloroflexota bacterium | reverse complement strand
CGGCACAGTGGTCAGGACACCCGCAACACCCTCTTCAGTGCTCACCAGGACGGTCATAGCCATTAACTGGTTATTCATTCTCTCGGTGGCCTTTTCCGCCTGCTTCAGCTTGCCTTTCTCCGCCATACTGACTATCTCGCCAACTCTCCTGTCCACCAGCTCCGCGTAGTACTCGGCCTTGCCCAGTTTTGAACGAATCAGGGTCAGTCTCACATTTTCCGCAGCCAGCTTAACCGGGTACAGTGGCTGGTCCGGCATGCTGTTCCCGGCGGCAGCCACCGTGCCACTGCTGGCGATGAGCAGTATCATAACGGAAATAGCCACCGTTGCCCAGCGCGGCTGCCAGCCAAAGAGCGAGAAGCGGCGCTGTTTCCTCTCCGCGATGTCTCGCAGCTCGGTGAGTATCTGGTTTCTGGCCCTCTCCCGGAATCCGAAGCTGGGTGCAATGTCCAGCGTTGCCTTGGCGCTGAGCGCCGTCTGCAGCAGCGGTTCAAGCTCGGCAGCGCGCTCCGGATAGCTGGCCAGGCACTGCTCAATGGACTCACCGCCGGTGAGAATCCGCTCCAGACACTCATCAAAGATATTGACCAATTCTTTATCGTTCTTCATCATTTACCCTGCCGCCATTATTCTGCGCAGAGATACCACGGCGCTGTGCTGCAATGCCTTGATGGCGCCCTCGCTTTTGCCCATTATTCTGGCCACCTGGGCCACCGGCAGTCCACCGGCAAAGCGGAGTGAGATTACCTCACGCTGCATTTCCGTCAGCCCTCTGGTGGCCGCCACCAGCTGCTCGATTTCCATTTTGCGCTCCACATCGGAACTCGGGTTACTGTGGCTGCTGCCAATCAGTGTCTCTTCAAGGGGTACTGTCGGCCGTTTCGACTTCTTTCTCCAGTAGTCAACTATCTGGTTGTGGGCAATGCGAAACAGCCAAGAGGAGAATGGGCTCCCCTTGGACTGGTAGCCGGAGATAGACTTGAATGCCTTCAGAAAGACCTGCTGTGTCATGTCCTCTGCCTCGGTCCTATCTCCTATTTTGAGAACTATATACCGATAAATCTTATCGAAGTTCCCCTCATATAGCTGTGTTAAAGCTGCCTCGTCCCGCTCTTTCGCCCGTCGGACAAGGCTTTCTTCATCCTGCACCTGACAACTCCATATAGCCAGCCGCTAATTTAAGGGTAGCTTTTTCACGCCATATGGCGTTACCCTGTGCATATAGTATAACGAATGAACCTGCAAAAAGATAGCATCGCTAGCCGTGAAACGGGCTGTGGAGAGGGGCATAAATATTGTGTTAAAATCATACGTAAACACATCATCGCCTGATTATGGAGCAGTGGCTTTGGTGTACCGCGTGCAATACATGGGCAAAGAGGACTTGCGCCAGGTCAATGAGATTGACCGGGAGGCATTCCCCAATCAGTGGCCGCCGCCTGACTATCGCCGTGAGCTGCATAATCCGCTGGCCCGCCTGCTCGTTGTCTGTGATGACCGCCATCGGGCGGAAACACCGGCCAAGGACGCTCCACACCAAGAAGTAAGTGGCCTCATGGCCAGGTTGAAGCGCTGGTGGCGTCAGTATCGCTTTTTCGGCGACAGAGCATCTGAATCGGACGGACAGTTTATCATCGGCTTTGCCAGCATCTGGGTGATGGCCGATGAGTCCCATATCACCAATATTGCCGTCCGCAAGGGTTACCAGCGACAGGGCATCGGTGAGCTGCTGCTCATATCAATTATCAACCTATCTGCCGAACTCAAGGCCGATATCATTACCCTAGAGGTGCGCGTCTCCAACCTGCCCGCCCAGAGACTGTACCAGAAATACGACTTTGTGCAGGTCGGCCTGCGCCATGGCTACTACACGGACAATCGCGAAGACGCCCTGCTGATGTCCACCGGAAACATCACCTCCGCCCCCTTCCAGACACAGTTCCAGCAGCTGAAACGAGCCTATGCCCGGAAGTACGGTGAGCAGGTTAAGTCGCTAAGCAACATCGCCGCCAGAGAATCAGCAGCGTAAAAAAATCTTTCAACAGTGGCCTGAAATGCAATCCGGTGCTTTACCGCCAGCAGGCGACGTGATAGAATGAAGACACAGAGGGCCGCAGTTGCGGCCAAGGAGCGTATAAAGCGATGTCAGGTCATTCAAAGTGGCACTCAATCAAACATCAGAAGGGTGTTACTGATGCCCGGCGTGGCCAGCTGTTCACCAAGTTGACTCACGAGATAATCATCGCCGTGCGCGAAGGCGGCAGCAACCCGGAGGGCAACTTCCGCCTGCGCCTTGCCATCCAGAAGGCCCGCGATAGCAATATGCCCATGGACAATATAGAACGGGCCATCAAAAAGGGCAGCGGTGAACTGGAAGGGGCGACACTTACGGAGATAACTCTTGAAGGCTACGGGCCCAGTGGCACTGCCGTCCTGGTGGAAGCGCTTACCGACAACCGTAACCGCACCATACAGGAAGTCCGCAGCACCTTCAGCAGACACGGCGGCAGCCTCGGGGAGAACGGCTGCGTGTCCTGGATTTTTGATGCCAAAGGCCTGATTACCGTGAAAACAGACCGCCTGAATGCCGATGACCTGGCACTGAACGCCATTGATGCCGGCGCTGATGACGTGAAGATAGAAAGCGGCTACGTTGAAATCTACACCAAACCTGAAGACCTTGAGATAGTCAGGGAAGCGCTGGAAGCGAAGAAGATTCCCATCGCTTCTACGGAACTGTCCAAGGTGCCCAAGACTTTAATCAGGCTTGACGATAAAGCCGCCCTGCAGACCATGAAGCTGCTGGAAAAGCTGGAGGAACTGGACGAGGCGCAGCACGTATACAGCAATGCCGACTTCCCTGATTCAGTTCTGGAGCAGTATCAGTTGCAGGCTTCAGGCTAATAATGGTTACCGGCGATGAGAGTGTTAGGCGTTGACCCGGGCACGGTCACCATGGGCTACGGGGTGATAGACAGCCACGACGATGACCTGTCCCTTATTGACTGCGGCGCCTTGACCACTTCAGAGCGCTCTCCTATCGGGGAGCGTTTGTGTTATCTCTATCGTGAGCTCCTGTGTCTTATCCAGAACTACCAGCCGGATACGGTGGCCGTGGAGCAGCCGTTTGTCGCCAGCAACGCCCGCTCGGCGCTGGCCATCGGTCGGGCGCAGGCAATTGCCCTGCTCGCTGCCGCCACCCAGGATATCCCCACCCGGGAATACACCCCGGCCCAGGTCAAGCAGAGCGTGGCCAACTACGGCGCCAGCAGCAAGGCACAGGTGCAGGAGATGGTGCGACTGCAATTGAATTTGAAAGAGATACCCCAACCCGATGACGCCGCCGATGCTCTGGCGGTGGCCATATGCCATCTGCGCGAGGTCCACCTGAACGAGGTGCTCGCCAAGCAGGGAGATAGGAGATGATATCCAGCCTGCACGGGAAAGTGGAGTCGCTGGGCAGCGATTGGGCGGTAATTAACGTTAACGGCGTTGGCTTTCAGGTCTTCATGCCCACCTCCACCCTGAGCGTCGTGGGCGCGGTGGGCAAAGATGTCCAGCTTTACACCCACCTCCACCTCCGCGAGGACAGCGTCGCCCTGTATGGCTTCGCCTCGGCGGAAGAGCTTGCCCTGTTCCATTTGCTCATCAGCGTCAACGGCCTCGGTCCCCGGCTGGCACTGACCATGCTCTCGGGGATGAGCGTTGAGCATATCGTGACTGCCATCGCCACCGGCAGCGTTGATTTGCTCACTGTGGTCCCCGGCATCGGCAAGAAAACGGCCACGCGCATCGTTCTGGAGCTAAAGGAGAAAATCGGCGCCGGCTGGATAAGCATCCCCGCCACCCAGCTTGCCCGGGAGAATACCGACGTGCTGGCCGCCCTCACCGCCCTGGGCTACTCCGCCACCGAGGCAGCCAGGGCCGTGGCCACCCTGCCCCCCGCCACCGAGCTTTCTCTGGAGGAGAAAATCAAGCTGGCGCTGCAGTATTTCGGGAGATAGCCATGCTAACCATAAGGAGTGCCACCTTACAAGACCTGGGTGCCATCACTGAGATTTACAACGATGCCATCCTGAAAACGGTGGCCACGTTTGACACCGAGCCCAAGACCAACGCCGAGCAAAAGAGCTGGTTTGGCCATCACGGCACCAGATACCCGATACTCGTCGCGGAAGAGGGCAACATTATTGTCGGCTGGGCATCTCTCAGCCAGTGGTCGGACCGCTGTGCTTACTCGGATACCGCCGAGGCCTCGCTCTACGTCAGGGAAGGATACCGGGGTCGGGGCATCGGCCGCAGGCTCATGGAGGCCATAATCAAGGCCGGTGGGAAAGCCGGCCTGCACACTTTAATTGGCCGCATCACGGAGGGAAACGAGACCAGCATTCACCTCACCGAGTCCGCCGGCTTCAAGCACATCGGTGTCATGAAAGAGGTGGGGCGCAAGTTCGGCAAACTCCTGGACGTGCACCTGATGCAGTATATTTATAAGGATTAATAACTTCAGGATAATTAAGCTGCTTTCAATAACTCAGTAAACACTGGCCAAAGCGCACTAAGTATCACTCCAGCGATTATTGCTTCAATCCTCTTGGTGATAAATGCTGCTCCAACTGACCCCGTCAATATTATAAGAGGTATACCAAGATAAACTGTCCATGTAATTTTTGTGTCCAAGCCCAAAAATGGAATCGCACAAATTATTAATATAACTAGCATCAATGCACTAACCATTTTCCCCATTGTATTTCACCCCCCTTTATTTTCAATATATTTGAAGGGCAGAGGACCGGTGACCATCCTCTGCCTCACTATATATAGTATTAGATTTGTCCACAGGGCGGGTTG
>VGOH01000101.1 GCA_016875955.1 Chloroflexota bacterium | reverse complement strand
GGCGCCCATGTCTATGGACGTGCGGACAGACGGGAAAAGACGATGGATACCACGGGCGAGGCAGGTGGTCAGCGATTTGGACTGCTGGCCCGGGAATAAATCCTTGATGCCGACGCCTGTAGAGACGATGGCAACGCCACCGTCAAGCTTCAGGCCAGCCTGCTTCAGCACTTCGCCGACGGCGGCCCGGGCGCTTTGCTCGGTCTCTTCGCCGGTGGCAATGATGCTTGAAGCGATAATCTGGCCGCTGTCCAGAATGACCGCCTTCGTGGTCAGGCTGCCGATATCTATACCCAGCGCTTTCATATCAAATTCAATGCCGCTAGCGGTCTTCCAGCAGCTCAAAGAACTGCTCCAGTTTGCCGCGTATCTCCTCCTCCGAATTGATGGTCGGGTCAACGATATCGCAGTCGATGGTCAGCACCGGCACATCGACCTCATTGAGCACATCTTTGAATAATTTCACCGTGGCGCAGGTATGCCGGCAGCCCATGAACGCCCAGTAGACAGCACCGTCAACTTTATACTGCTCGGCACAGTCAATTAAGTCCTGCAATGCCTCTTGTCCCAGAGGGCCGTACATGCTGCGCCGCTCCGGTATCATGGCCGCCTTCCGGGCCACGCTTTCCAGAGGTTTTGACGGGTCCAGCCTGCTCTCCGCCCAGCGGGTAAAGAGCGGCTCGACCACGCTCACCACGCCGTATTCATGCCCTAGCTTCTCCATGAGGCCCATCAGGTACATGGGCGGCACAAAGAGGGTCATCAGGCGGAACCGCTCCGGAGAAACGGCCCCCTTTCCCTGGCGGACCATCTCGGCAAGCTCGTCGCGCAGCGTCTCCAGATAGGCGATGGCTTCAGGCTGGCCGGGACAAAGGTAGTCCACCGTCAGCAGCTGTAAAAAGCCGCGATTCGGGAACGGGGACGGCACCGCTTTGCGCAGCTCGCCTATCTCGCGGAAAAGCTCTGTCTGGTAGTCCATCCTGGCCACAATATCGGAGAGCTTGTCCCAGTCCATCATCCGCCCCGATTTCTCCTCAAGGAAATGAATCATGTCTTCCAGCTCGCTGACCAGGTATTTGTCTTCCGCCTCGCTGCGCTGGAAGGGGTGGTCCAGGAAAAACCCGGGGCATTTGTTCAGCTCCATCACCAGCTCGCCGCTCTTGGCGGTGTTATCGCAGATAAGATTTGACCAGAGCATGGCATCAGGTCGGGGCAACACGCCCAAAGAGAAGGCGCCGGCAAGTCCACGGTGCGGGGAACATATCTCCGGGACCAGCCCCAGCTCGGCGCCGGCCGATAATATCTCTGCCTGCCCGCCGAGAAACAGCGCCATCATCCAGGTGGTCGTCTCGGTATGCATGGGCACGATATCCATAGCGTAGAGTATTTCGCTGGGGAAAAACACGGTATGGGCAGCGATGAATTTGCCCTCATCATGGGCGTTCAGCAGACGGGTATAGTAGTCGGACAGCATTTTGTAATACAGGACGTCGCTCTTCGGCGCGTCCGGATTTGCCTGGCTCATCCGCGTGATGATACGGCAGGCCCGTATAATGGCGCTTATCCTGCTGCTCCTGGCTTCCGATGCCGTCATTATCTCTTCCTTGCCTCCAGCATTTCCAGGAACGCCTGCACCCGCGTCTGAATCTGCCCCGACCCCGAGGTGCCGTATTCCACATCCAGGGCCAGGACCGGCACGCCAACCTCCTTTAACCTGTCCCGGAGCAGGGGCAGGTCGTGGGCATAAGGGACACAGTAACGGATTATCTGGCTGATAACGCCGTCAACTTTAAAGTCTTTAACCAGATTTAAAATGCGGTTAAATCGTTCGTCGGAGGGCACCATGCGCGCGCAGGGGAAATTATTCAGATAGCGCCGGGAAATCGCCGCAACAGGGCTCTGGCCCTCTTCCAGAACCACCGGGTCGGACCAGTAGCGGGTGCTGGTGCAGAGTTCGTCGGCTACCATCAGGCCCCCCTGCGCCTCAATGGATTTAACGAACTCCGGGTTGTTCATCACGCTCCCCACCACCATAAGGCGCGCCCGGCCCTGGTGGCGGTTGCCCGTCCTGCCGAGCTCTGCCAGCAGCTTTTCCAGCCACTGGTTGAACAGCTCCTTGGGCATGCGGAAGCTGGCGTTCAGCACTTCCATGGTCTCGGCACCGGAAATCGGCGGCGCATCTGCTTTGCGCAGCTCATAAAGCTGTCTCAGGAGAGCCCTGGCGCGGTTGAAGACTTCAATTGAGTGCCGCAGTTGTTCATCAGCTATCTGTTGACCTAAAAATTCTTCCAGATGCTCCTGGAACTGCACCACCTGCTGGTAATAGAGGTCATGGGCTTTCTCGGTAAATTTCCGCGGTATGGTCAGCATGTGGGCAAACGGCGTTTTGATGTAGTACTGCCACAGGTCAAAAAGGCGCCGGGCGCCGTCACAGGTGGAGCCGGCCACCATGCCGTCAAGGAACTGGTATTCGCCCCTGAGGCCCATCTGCAGACAGCTTCGGGAGAACGAGCAGTTATTGATGTACATGTAGGCATTGCCATCCTCCAGTTCCATCTCCTGAGAATAGCCGGTGACCCTGACCGGCAGAATTCCGGCGGCGTGCATAATCTCCTCGGGGACATAGGTGCAGAGCCAGCCGAATACTTTGCCGCCCTGGCGCTGATGCTCCAGAATCTGCTCCGTCTTGGGGAAAGCATAATTTACCTGGCGGAAGCGCTCCAGAGTCGGCAACGGCACGCTGGTTGACGGCTTATCTTTTATCACCATAATCAGCTAGCTGATGTTATTTCGCCGGGCTATCAGAACAGTCCAAAGGGCTATTATAACGTCTCAGGTAGCACGACTTCAAAATTCAATATCCGGATGATAGCCGACAAATATGGCCCCGGGGCCAGCCCCATAGCCCATCACCGGGCTGTACTCGCTTATCAGTATACGCTGGCAGTCGAAATTCTGCCGCAGCAGGTCGCTGAACCGCTCCGCCATTTCGGGCGCAGCGGCATGCATCACCATGAAGTGCAGTGAATTGGTCTCAACGTCCGCTTTAATCAGGTCGATTAACTTCTGGTATCCAGCCTCGCGGTTTCTCACTTTGTCCACGAATTCCAGTGTGCCGTCCTTGTTCATTTTATTAATTGGTTTGATATTGAACAGGGCGGCTATCCTAGAGGCAAGCTTGGACATGCGGCCCGTGCGGTAAACATAGCGCAGCGTATCCAGCATCATCACGCCTCTGGTATTCTCCCTGGCCTTTTCCGCCACTTTGACGACCTCATCAAGGCTTTTTCCCTGCGCGGCTGCCCTCGCAGCGGCGAGCACAATCAAACCCTGGGCGCCAGCCACGGTCTTAGCATCAAATACCCGAAGATTCGTTTTGGGCGACTCTTTTTTTAATGTTTCGGCCGCGAGATTGGCGGTCTTGAAATTGGCGCTCAAGGCCGATGACAGGACTATGTGCAGTATATCCGGCGACTTCTGGCTTAATTTCTGGTATTCCTCCAGGAAATAGCCGGGGTTGAGCGCCGAGGTGGTGAATTTGTCCGGGTCTTTTTTAATCAGCTGGTAGGCCTCCGTAACGCTCAGCGTGACCCCCTCAATATAGTCTTTCCCATCGAAAATAATGTGGGCGGCTGGAATCACGTTGATTTGATACTCCTCCGCAAGCTCTCTCGGAATGCCGGCGACCCTATCCGTCATAACCATTACCTTTGCCATTTCCGGTCCTCCTTTACGGCCTCTGCCGCTTTTTACCTTCAGGTCACGAGATAGCCGCCATCCACCACCACCATGCTTCCCGTGATGTAACTGGCCAGGTCCGATGCCAGAAACAGGGCCACCCGGCCTATTTCGTCAGCTTCACCCATCCTGCCCAGAAGCATGCGGGACATAAATGCTTTAAAATGCCTCTTTGCCTCGCTGTCCGCTGAGCCGGAGAATACGGAACGGATGCCCTCGGTCCTGATGCTCCCCGGAACGATGGCATTCACCCTGATATCGTGTTTCCCCAGTTCGTGCGCCAGGCTTCTGGTCAGCGACAGAACCGCCCCCTTTGAGGCCGCATAGGCCGCCATACCGTCCCCTGAGGAGTGTATCGCCTCAATGGAGGCGATATTGATGATGCAGCCTCCCCTCCCCTGTTCAATCATCTTTTCGCTGGCCGCCCGACTGCAGAACAGGGTACCTTTCAGGTTGACCGAAATAACTTGATTGAATCTTTCTTCTGTCGTCTCGGCCAGCGGTATCTGCGGGTAAATGCCGGCATTGTTCACCAAGATATCAATGCTGCCCAGCCTGCCCGCCGCCTCCCCGACCATATTCTGAACTGCCGCTTCCTGACTGACGTCACAGGTCAGCGGCTCGGCCCAGTAGCCGCGGCTCTTCAGCTCCCGGCTTGCCTGCGCTGCCTTTTCACCATTGACGTCAACGATGATGACCCTGGCTCCGGCCTCAGCCAGACGGCGGGCGATAGCGTACCCGATGCCGGCCGCGCCGCCGGTCACCAGGGCACCCTTACCCGTCAGCTTGATAAGCTCCTGAGCCGGTGGATAATCACGCGGTCTGGACATCGCCACTACCTTTTATTTTAAAATACCTAGACTTACTATGTATTTTATAAGGATAAATAATGGCTGTCAATCCTTAAAAATGGCGGTTTTATTCGCATCTGGTTGTTATGTGCTTACCTCACCCCTGACCCCTCTCCAGCCTTTCTCCGTTATCTTTTGCTACCCTGCCACCCTCGGGGGTAGGAAATCCTAACCCCTGTATCCCCTTCCCTTACCAAAGGGAAGGGGGAGGAAAAGGATGAGGGGGCTGGCGCCCCCTCAAGTTCCCCCGCATACGTAAGAACGCTTCTGCCCGGTTTCCCCCTTTGGCAAAGGGGGACTAAGAGGGATTTTATTA
>VGOH01000100.1 GCA_016875955.1 Chloroflexota bacterium | reverse complement strand
GAAAAAGCTGGTGTTGAAATTGCCCCAGGCAAGCATCGTAGTCCATGGATTTTCTTTTACGGGATGAAGAAATGGCTGCATCTCTATTATGGTACGTGCGGCAAACATATTGAAGACGTCCCATACATTGCGCATGAAGTCAGGATAGATGGCCCGGGCGATAAATGCCGCCGCCACTGCCAGCACGAACAGGGCAACCGGGTAGTAATATAATTTGATATTCCAGTCGGTGAACCGGAGAGAGATTGCCCGCAGCAAGAAGGGAAAGAGTACAGAAAGAAGCAGGACCAGGCATGGTATCAAGCTGGAGGGGCTCGTGGTAAAGGTGCCACCGGTGAATATGACATAGATTATCAGGGCCACCATGAAGGTTATTGAGCCCGCGGGCAGGAGGTAGTCAGTCCGGTTTCGCCTCAGATGGTCGATGATGAACTGAATTGACAGATAGAGCAGGATGGTGAAGACGAAGAGCAGGCCACCTATCCAGGTGACCAGGTAGATGCCCAGTGAAAGGCCGGCCAGAGCGCTGTAAATAACGGGCTTGCGGATTACTGACCAGTCCCTGTGCCACAGGTGTTTGAGCGTCAGGCGGCTGGCCTGTGCCCGTTTGACGGCCATAATAAAGAACAGCAGGGTGAGGGCGGTTAAAAGCGTCTCGGCAACATGGTGGTCGGTGGAGCCAAGTATGGAGCGCCCCATGTACTCACCCGGCAGTATGGCCATCAGGCCGGCGGCGATGGCCCCGGCCCAGCGCCCGAACAGCTCCTTACCGATGAAAAAAGCTGGAATAACGGTGAGCGCGGCCAGCACCACCGGGAAATACACCGCAATAACGTCAATGGTGTGCGGAGTCGGTGAGCCGAGCCCGAAGACCCAGATGATGCCGGCCAGAAACCAGTTGAAGAAATGGATGTTGTCTATGTTCATGCCTGCGGGGTAGAGCAGGTACGGGTCAAAGTTGATTAGCTTCGGGAAGTTGTGTACGATGCTGTCCACCAGACGCATCTGGAAATAAGCATCAACGGTGGTATATTTGACCCATTCACCAACGAAGACCTTATCATGCGGCAAGTAGGCTCGGATGAACAGAGAAACGCCGCAAAATAGCGCTACCAGCAGGCCGGCTATGATGGCGGCTCGGTGTCTTTTTAAGTAGTTCGTGTTCTCATCATTCATCTGCCCGCTCTCTGGGTAAGGCCGATTCCGGGTTTGGGCGGCCCTGGCGAGGGTGGTGAAGCACGTCAGGCTGACCAGGCAACTTACATCTCCTTGTTCAGGCTGTCCAGGAACTCGGCGTTGGTCTTGGTCTTGCGCATGCGGTCTAAAATGCGCTCGGTGGCATCGGTGAAGTTGGCTGAGTCAGAGGCAATCAGGCCGACCATGCGGCGCAGCAGCCATATCTTGCTCAGGCTGTTCTCGTCAACCAGCAGCTCTTCCCGGCGCGTGCCGCTGCGCTGGATATCCATGGCCGGGAAAATACGGCGCTCGGACAGCCGCCGGTCAAGGTGGAGCTCCATATTGCCGGTGCCTTTGAACTCTTCATAGATAAGGTCGTCCATGCGGCTGCCGGTGTCAACCAGGCAGGTGGCGATGATGGTGAGGCTGCCGCCCTCGGCGGTATTGCGGGCAGCGCCAAAGAAACGCTTGGCGGGGTGGAGTGCCACCGGGTCAATGCCGCCGGAAAGAGTGCGCCCGCTTGATGGCATCGCCAGGTTGTAGGCACGGGTGAGGCGGGTGATTCCGTCCAGGAGAATAAACACGTCTTTCCCGCTTTCCACAATGCGCTTGGCCCTTTCCAGAGCCAGCTCAGCAACGCGGGTCTGGTTCTCCACCATCTCGTCAAAGGTAGCGGCGATGACCTCTCCTTTGATGGAGCGTTTCATGTCAGTGACCTCTTCGGGTCGCTCCCCGATGAGACAGACGAGCAAATGGATATCACTATAGTTGGCGGCAGTGGCATTGGCAATAGCTTTGAGTAGCATGGTCTTGCCTGCCTTGGGCGGGGAAACAATCAGACCTCTCTGGCCGCGACCAATCGGGGCAATCATATTGAGCAAACGGGTGGATAACTCGCCGGCGGAATGCTCCAGATTGATAATTTTGTCGGGGAAGGTGGGGGTGAGTGAGCCAAAGTTGACCCGACTTTTGGACTGCTCAGGGTTGATATTGTTAATGGCCAGTATCTGCAGAAGGCTGAAGTATTTCTCGTTGCTTTTTGGTGGTCTGCCCTGACCGATAACCATATCGCCGTTACGCAGGCTGAAGCGGCGAATCTGCGACGGGGAGATATAGACATCAGCATGGTTGGGCAGCAGCGTGTCCTGTCTGAGGAAACCGTAGCCGTCGCTCATAACCTCCAGGATGCCGTGGCAGAACACGTGGCCTTCCTGTTCTACATCGGCCTTAAGCAATTGCAGCACCACATCTTCCTTGTCCAGGTTCTCCGCTTTATCTATGCCTTTTTCCTTGGCAAGTGTCAGCAGGTCGGTTTTGGATTTACCTTCCAGTTCTTCAATGTTCATCTTATCACCTCACTTCCATGCCCCTTGATATATAGGGGAAATTGTCATCCCTGGCTAATCAGCTAGCCGTGGTTTTAATAGCTATAATAAAGCCCGTGCGGCGTTAAGTTGCCCGTGGAAAACCGTGGCGGCGTCAAGAAATGCATGTCATCCTCATCGTTCGGCGACCAGGGGTAAGGGGGGTTGTGCGCCTTCGCGCAGCACGCCCTTGGCCACACCAATAAAGTCACGGAAAAGCGGGTGGGGACGGCCTGGGCGGGAGCCAAATTCAGGATGGAACTGGCAGCTCACCATCCAGGGATGATTGGCCAGCTCGCAGATTTCCACCAGATTATTATCCGGCGAGAGGCCGCTGTAAACCATGCCCGCTTTTTCCAGCAGGTCACGAAAGTCATTATTGAACTCGTAGCGGTGTCTATGGCGCTCATGGACAAGTTTTTGTCCATAGGCCTGTGCGGCACGGGTGCCGGGGACCAGGTGGCATGGGTAATTGCCCAGGCGCATGGTGCCTCCCTTGTGCATAATTTTTTTCTGCTCCGGCAGGATATCTATCACCGGGTAGAGTGTATCGGGGTCAAATTCGGTGGAGTTGGGTTTCTCTGATTTAAGGACATGGCGGGCTAACTCAATGGTCATCACCTGTAGCCCCAGGCACAGGCCGAGGTAGGGGATGGCATTGACCCGGGCGTAGCTGGCGGCCTTGACCATACCTTCAATACCCCGGATACCGAAGCCACCGGGAACGACGATGCCCTGCGCTGACCTGAGTCTTGAATCACAGCCATCATGCTCCAGGTCTTCCGAGTGCACCCAGGACAGGTTTAAGCATCGGTCGTGAAACAGGGCGGCGTGGCACAGGGCCTCACGCACGGAGAAATAGGCATCGGTTAATTCAACGTATTTGCCGACCAGAGCGATATTCACCGGCTCATGGTCTGATTTCAAACGTTCCACCAGGTTGCGCCACCCTCTCAGGTTGGTCCTTTTTTCGGGCAGGTGCAGCTTGTGCGCGATCAATCGCCCAAGCCCCCATTCCTCCAGCAGCAAGGGTATCTCGTAAATCGTGGGCACTGTGGGCAGCGGAATGACCGCCTCCCTCTCCACATCGCAAAACAGAGATATTTTATCCCGGATACCATCTGGAATCGGCAAATCGCTGCGGCAGATGATGATATCAGGCTGGATACCGATGCGCCGCAGCTCATTGACGCTGTGCTGGGTCGGCTTCGTCTTCAGCTCCTTGGTGGAATTGAGGTAGGGGAGCAGAGTGACGTGGACATAAAGCACGTTGTCCCGCCCGACGTCGTTGCGCATCTGCCGGATGGCTTCCAGAAAGGGCTGGCCTTCAATGTCGCCCACCGTGCCCCCGACCTCAATAAGGATAACATCCGCCCCTGATTTTTCCGCCAGGCGTTTGAAACACGATTTGATTTCAGAGGTGACGTGAGGCACGACCTGTATCGTGCCGCCCAGGAAATCACCCCGCCGCTCGCGGGAGATGACTGCGCTGTATATCTGACCTGAGGTAACGTTGGACTCTTTGGTCACGTCAACATCAATGAAACGTTCGTAATTGCCGAGGTCCAGGTCGGTCTCGGCGCCGTCCTGGGTAACAAATACCTCCCCATGCTGGTAGGGGGACATGGTGCCGGGGTCAACATTGAGATAGGGGTCAAGTTTCTGGGCGGTAACTTTGAGCTTGCGACTTTTCAGTATGTTCCCCATGGAAGCGACGGTTACTCCCTTGCCAACAGAGCTGACGACGCCGCCGGTTACAAAGATATACTTTGGCATACAGGTAACCAAATTTTCAAAGAATTAAGAAAAACCCTCGCTTTTCTTGGCTGTATCTTCATCGATGTCGGACTTTAACCGCAGATGACATCGATTATGTGGGGAATGCTCTTGTCATTTATATACAGAAATGACTTCTGCGTCAAGTTTTTAAGGGGGGAGTTTCTTTTATTATAGAAAAGCACCGGCGTGTTGTCAAGTTCAGTATGGCTCGGTTTTATTTGTATTTGGTTGGTAGCCTCTTTATAATGCGCTTAATATGAGTGGCAAAATAGCATTTGTGGTGGTTATAGGGCTTATTGGTTCTGCAATCAGCGTCCTTCTTTACAACTGGCATAAATTTCCGGATTTCGTTTCTGGTTTGTTCTTCCTCATTTCGTGGATAGTTGCTGTTTGGATTTATAAGTCTTTGTCTTAATTCTAACTGTCTTAATTTTCGTTCTCTAACTAGGATAAACCAACATATTAAGGTTTTATTTGCATTTGGTTGCTATGTGCTTACCTCACCCCTGACCCCTCTCCAGCCAGAACCACTGGTAATAAACTGCAGGCATTAATGGCTGGAGAGGGGAGTTAAGAGGAGAGGGGGCTCCGC
>VGOH01000099.1 GCA_016875955.1 Chloroflexota bacterium | reverse complement strand
TGCTGGTTACCGCAGCGGCGCTCTGGCTGCGCTGGCGGAAGGGCGAAGCAGCCGCCAGCGGCTAAAGAAGGGTAGCCGACCGACTTACATCCGTTCCGGTGCGGTCATCCCCATGAGGTGCAGGGTGCGGCTGAGCACGGTCTTGGCGGCCTCAACCAGCTGCAGGCGGGCCTTGGTCAGCGCTTCATCCTTTGAGACCACCCGGCACTTCATATAGAAGCTATGGAAAACGGTGGCCAGGTCCTGGGCGTAGTAGGTGAGGTGGTGGGGCTCCAGGGTGGTGGCGATTGTCTCCACGAGCTCGGGCAGCAGCAGCATCTTGCGGATGAGGGTGAGCTCAGGCTCGGTGGTCAGCAGCGAGACATCACCGTCGCCGTAGTTGATGCCCTTTTCTTTGGCCAATCGCAGGATGCTGGCAATGCGGGCATGGGCATACTGGACATAGTAGACCGGGTTATCCGCCGACTGCTTTTTGGCCAGCTCCAGGTCAAAGTCCATCTGGCTGTCGGCGGAGCGGCACAGGAAAAAGAAGCGGCAGACATCGGCGCCCACTTCCTCGATAAGCTCGCTCAGGGTGACGATATCACCGCTACGTTTTGAGACGCGCACAATCTCGCCGCCGCGGCGCAGGGTGACCATCTGCGATATTATTACCCTGAGCTGCTCCGGATTGATGCCCAGCGCTCCGACCACCGCCTTCATCCGTGAGACGTGCCCCATGTGGTCGGCACCCCAGATATTAATCACGGTATTGAACTGGCGCTTGATGAATTTATCGTAGTGGTAAGCGATGTCGGCGGCGAAGTAGGTGGGAGAGCCGTCACTGCGTATCACCACGTTGTCCTTGTCCTCGCCCAGCGCTGTGGAAACGAACCAGGTGGCGCCCTCTTTTTCACTGATAAAACCACCCTTTTTCAAGAGGGACATGGCCTCGTCATACTGGCCATTTTTATAGAGGCTGCGTTCGCTGAACCAGACGTCAAAGGTCACCCCCAGCGTCTCAAGGTCGGCCTTGATTAAATTTATCATCCTTTCCAGGCCCATTTCCCCCAGCCTGGCGACGGCCTCGGCTTCGGCAAGCTTCAGGAATTCATCGCCTTTCTGCCCCGCTATCTCCCTGGCCAGGTCAATCATGTACTGGCCGAAGTAGCCGCCTTCAGGCATGGCCAACTCTTTGCCCAGGCTCTGGCAGTAACGGGCATAGAGGGAGCGGGCGAAGGCATCAATCTGGCTGCCGGCGTCGTTAATGTAATATTCTTTTTCAACTTGGTAGCCGGCGGCAGTGAGGACATGGGAGAGGGTGCTGCCCAGGATGGCGCCGCGCCCGTGCCCGACGTGCAGCGGCCCGGTGGGGTTCACGCTGACAAACTCAATCTGTACTCGTTGGCCCCCGCCAATCAGAATATTGCCGTACGACTCCCCGGCCGCCAGAATTGAGTTCACCTGTCCCGCCAGCCATCGGGCGCTCAGGGTAAAATTGATGAAGCCCGGGGCCGCCACGTCAACCCGTTCAATTTCAGCGGCATCTGCCATAGAGGCCACAATGCTGCCGGCAATGTCCATGGGGTTGCGGTTGGTGGCGCGGGCCAGCTTCAATGGCAGGCTGGAGGCATAGTCACCATGTTCCGGGTTCTGCGGGCGTTCCATGATGATTTCAGGCAGGGCGACCGGGGGGAGTTTACCTGACTTCTGTGCCTCAAGGGCGGCCTGAGTTAGCAGTTCGGCCAGTTTGTTTTTCAGCATTAACCTGTAAGAATTGATTTTTATAGAATCTGTCTAGAAATGCTGGCTATTCCGTAATCCGTGACTGAATTATAGCACAATCGGACTGGGAAAAGGAAAAAGGGGAAATAGGTTCTTATTTGCCTCTGGTTGGCGGTTGACGCCTCACTCCTGACCCCTCTCCAGCCAGAATCACCGGTAAAAGAGTGCTGGCATTGATGGCTGGAGAGGGGAGTATAGAGGAGAGGGGGCGGAGTCCCCCTCTCCAATTCTTTCCCCCCTCTCAAACATTATTGAAATGGAACTCCAAAGACGAACCTGCTTGAGAAGGGAACAAGGGGGGTGAGCAAAAGAACAACCATAGGCAAATAGTACTCCTAAAAAATAGTGGTCTTTAATTATTGACAAGGATAATCAGGGGTAGTATATTATTATATGGCGATGATAATGCTGGACATATAGTCAGGTCAATTGGTGAAGGAGAACCAAGCGGCGACTTGGTGCTCGACACCAAGTCGCCTTATTATGTGCCTCGCACCTTAAAAATTGAATAGGACTAATATTAAATCTGAAGCAGGTCAAGCGGGAAAGGGCATATGGTGGATGCCTTGGCATCAAGGGCCGAAGAAGGGCGTGGCAAGGCTGCGATAAGCCCCGGCGAGCTGTCGAGCAAGCCTAGCCGGGGATTCCCGAATGGGGC
Source organism: Chloroflexota bacterium (assembly GCA_016875955.1). Classification (GTDB taxonomy): domain Bacteria; phylum Chloroflexota; class Dehalococcoidia; order Dehalococcoidales; family RBG-16-60-22; genus E44-bin89. Next base: position 2,498 of record VGOH01000099.1, on the reverse strand, counting down.
AACCCGCTCAGGTAAAACCTGGGCACCCCCAGCTGAACACATAGGCTGGGTGGAGGTAAGCGGGGGAAGTGAAACATCTCAGTACCCTGAGGAAAAGAAATTATTCCCTGAGTAGTGGCGAACGAAAGGGGAAAAGCCTAAACCTGATAAGCTCAGTGGCGCCGTGGCCTATGCTTATCGGGGGTTGTAAGGCAGGCAGGACCGAATGCGGAATAGGTCGGGGAGTTATCAATCAAGCTTTAGTTGAAGGTCTCTGGAAAGGGCCACCACAGACGGTGATAGTCCGGTAAATGAAAGAGGGAGACTTCCTGCCTGTTCTTGAGTACCACGGGACACGAGGAATCCTGTGGGAATCCGCCCTGACCACAGGGCAAGGCTAAACACCCTTGATGACCGATAGTGAACTAGTACCGTGAGGGAAAGGTGAAAAGTACCCCGGGAGGGGAGTGAAATAGACCTGAAACCATATGCTTACAAGCAGTCAGAGCTCTTCTTCGGAAGGGTGATGGCGTGCCTATTGAAGAATGAGCCGGTGAGTTAATCTCTGTGGCCGGTTAAGCAACTGAAATTGCGGAGCCGGAGCGAAAGCGAGTCTGAACAGGGCGATTTGGTCGCAGGGATTAGACGCGAAGCCGGGTGAGCTACCCATGGCCAGGGTGAAGCCTCGATAGTCTCGAGGTGGAGGTCCGAACCTGTCAGCGTTGCAAAGCTGTTGGATGAGCTGTGGGTAGGGGTGAAATGCCAAACGAACTCGGTGATAGCTCGTTCTCCCCGAAATGCATTGAGGTGCAGCCTCAGGTTATCGTTAATGGTGGTAGGGCTCTGGATGGACTAGGTGGGAGAGTATCCCGTCAACTCCAACCAAACCACGAATGCCATTAACCGCAGCCTGGGAGTGAGACTGTGGGGGATAAACTTCATAGTCAAGAGGGAAATAGCCCAGACCATCAGCTAAGGTCCCCAAGCGCAGGCTAAGTGGGAAAGGAAGTTTGATTGCCTAGACAGCCAGGAGGTTGGCTCAGAAGCAGCCACCCTTTAAAGAGTGCGTAACAGCTCACTGGTTGAGTGGTCATGCGCCGATAATCCACCGGGGCTTAAGTCTGCCACCGAAGCTATGGATTCCAGCTTGCTGGAATGGTAGGGGAGCGTTCCTTTGGCGGTAAAGTCGTTTCGTGAGAGACGGTGGAGCCAAGGGAAGTGAGAATGCCGGCATGAGTAGCGTAAGGTGTGTGAGAAACACATCCGCCGAATATCTAAGGTTTCCTACGGAAGGTTAATCCGCGTAGGGTTAGTCGGGCCTAAGCCGAGGCCACAAGGCGTAGGCGATGGACAACGGGTTATTATTCCCGTACCGCTATTGTGGAGGCAGAGGAGGGACACGGAAAGGTAGGCTGAGCGTGCCTAAAGGACATGGTGCGTCTGTCACGTCAGGCGATGCCGGGGCAGGGAAACCCACCCCGGATGTTAAGCGGAACGTGATGGGAAGTTGCGGGGAGACTCAAGACGATTCAGCCAGGCCCATGCCGTCCAGAAAAGCTTCGCTGCCGTTGAAGCAGTAGCGCCCGTACCGCAAACCGACGCTGGTAGATGGGGGTAAAAGTCCTCAGGCGATCGAGACAACCCTCGTTAAGGAACTCAGCAATCTAGCCCCGTAACTTAGGGAGAAGGGGTACCCGATTTATCGGGTGACACTAAATGGGCCCAAGTGACTGTTTAACAAAAACACAGGTCTCTGCTAAAGCGTAAGCTGATGTATAGGGGCTGATACCTGCCCAGTGCTGGAAGGTTAAGGAGAGAGGTTAGGAGCAATCCAAAGCTTTGAACTGAAGCCCCAGTGAACGGCGGCCGTAACTATAACGGTCCTAAGGTAGCGAAATCCCTTGTCGGGTAAGTTCCGACCCGCACGAATGGTGTAACAACTTGGGCGCTGTCTCAACGAGGGACTCGGCGAAATTGAAGTACCCGTGAAGATGCGGGTTGCCTGCATCTGGACAAAAAGACCCCGTGGAGCTTTACTATAACTTGGCACTGAGTCTGAGTTCATCTTGTGTAGCATAGGTGGGAGGCTTTGAAGCCGGGGCGCCAGCCTCGGTGGAGCCGCCATTGAAATACCACTCTTGATGTGTTTAGCCTCTAACCTCAGATCAAGCTGGGGGACAGTGTCTGGCGGGTAGTTTGACTGGGGCGGTCGCCTCCCAAAGAGTAACGGAGGCGCCCAAAGGTCCCCTCAGGGTGGATGGAAATCACCCGAAGAGTGCATTGGCATAAGGGGGCTTGACTGTGAGACTAACAAGTCGAGCAGGTGCGAAAGCAGGGCAAAGTGATCCCACGGTTCCGCGTGGAAGGGCCGTGGCTTAACGGATAAAAGCTACCCCGGGGATAACAGGCTTATCTTGCCCAAGAGTTCACATCGACGGCAAGGTTTGGCACCTCGATGTCGGCTCATCGCATCCTGGGGCTGGAGCAGGTCCCAAGGGTCCGGCTGTTCGCCGGTTAAA
>VGOH01000098.1 GCA_016875955.1 Chloroflexota bacterium | reverse complement strand
TTTCAGAAAGCCGGCTGACTTTCCCTTCAGGCCGAGCAGAGGCAGCAGGATTTCATCCAGTTCCGGTTTTTCCGCTTTAATTCCCGCCAGCGCCCCGGTGTCCCCGTCAAGAATCCGGTCAAAAACTCTCGTCTGCTCGTCAGGGTTCAGCCCGAGCCGTTCCAGCAGCGCCTTGATAAGTCCGGCATGGGACAGCCGCAAGGTTATGTTCTTCAGTTTCAGGCTTTCCAGGACTTCCAAGGCCAGCATAATCAGCTCGGCATCGCTGGCCGGCGTATTCACGCCGATAAGTTCCGTGCCACACTGCCACCTTTCCCTGTTTTTCCGGCCTGTTTCCTCAAAAACAAAGGTGTTGGTTACGTAAAACAGCCTGGCCAGCCCCTGGCCCGCCATGGTGTCAATATAAAGTCTGGCAATGGGGATAGTGCCATCAGGTCTCAGCACCACCCTTTCACCACTCCACCCGTCCCAGTCAAGGAAGGAATACACCCTCTCCAGCATGCTCGGCGTGAGCGTCCCGGCCGAGGTGAACAGGTGCAGGTATTCAATGGTCGGCGTGCGCACCTCACGGTAGCCCCACCGCAGACACCGGTCACGGAAGGCCTCCTCAATCAGGCGGAACCTTGACATTTCATCGGGAGACAGGTCTCTGGTACCTTTGCACCTCTGCACTCTCATGGCAAAACTCTCAATCTGTGGTTGGTAAATTCTACACTAATCTGACCAGCCTGTTCAACTTTAGGGGTGGTGGTTGCTCCGGGTTCTATTCTCATATGGCTGTTCCTTCACTCACCCCCTTACTCCCCCTCTCAAACAGGTCTGTCTTTTGCGCTCCATTTCGATAATGTTTGAGAGGGGGAAAGAACTGGAGAGAGGGCTCTGCCCCCTCTCCTCTATACTCCCCTCTCCAGCCATTAAAGCCTGTAATTTCTTGCCAGTGATTCTGGCTGGAGAGGGGGCAGGGGTGAGGCGTCAACTGCCAACCAAAGGCAAAAAAAGAACCCGCTCTGTCGGCTATTTCAATTTGTGTCTCATGTATTGTATAGTGTATATAGAGTTCTTTTTCTGGTTACAAAACCAATGAAATCTATGCGCCGAATTGCACGCATACTGCTTATCCTTATAGGTTTGCTGCTGGCTCTTTCGCTGACGGCCCGCGCCCAGACCGGAAGCTCCAGAATAGACGTGCTCACAGTAAAAGGCACCATTAATCCGGTCCTTACTGATTATATCACCCGCGGCATTGAGCAGGCAGAGGATACCGGCGCCACCGCCGTTATCATTCAGATGGACACCCCCGGCGGGCTTGACGACGCCATGCGCGATATTATCCAGAGCATCATCAATTCCAGAGTACCGGTGGTGGTCTATGTCTCTCCAGCTGGAGCCCGCGCCGCCTCTGCCGGTGCCTATATCACCCTTTCCGCTCACGTGGCGGCTATGGCACCGAATACCAATATTGGTTCGGCAACGCCAGTGGCCCTCGGCAGCGGGGGCGAGGCCCAGATGTCCGAAGAAATGAAGCGCAAGGTTATCAATGATGCCATCGCCTATATCAGAGACCTGGCCTCAAGGCACGAACGCAATGCGGAATGGGCGGAAAAAGCCGTCCGCGATGGCGTCTCCGCCACCTCGCAGGAGGCCCTGCAACTGAACGTTGTTGATATGGTCGCCTCCGACCTCAATACCTTGATAAGCCAGCTCAATGGCCGAAAGGTTACCCTCATTGACGGCCGCGAGATTGTCCTGAACACGTCTGGTGCCACCATTAATTACATTGAAATGAAACTCATTGAAGACTTCCTCTACACCATCGCCGACCCGAATATCGCCTATCTGCTGCTCAGCCTGGCGATGCTGGGCATCATGGTTGAGATATTTAATCCCGGGCTCATATTCCCCGGCGTGGTTGGCGCCATCAGCCTGCTGCTGGCGTTCTTCTCGCTGGGGGTGCTGCCGGTCAACTGGGCCGGCGTCCTGCTTATCGCCCTGGCCTTCGGCCTCTTCATCGGTGAGGTGCTGACCACCACCTTTGGCCTGTTCACTGCCGGGGGTGTCATCTCACTGGTTCTGGGTTCGTTGATGCTGTTTAAGGGTGCCTCGCCGATATTTCAGATTGACCCCTGGCTCATCGCTGGTGTTACCATCATTATCGCCGCCGCATTTGCCTTTGTTATCCACCGGGCGATAAGTGCCCACCGCAAGCAGGCAGCGACGGGGCGTGAAGAGCTGCTCGGCAAACGTGCCGTGGTGAAAGAAGCGATTGACCCAGAAGGCACCGTCTTTTACAAGGGAGAACTCTGGACCGCCATATCCGAAAAAGGTCGAATCAAGCCTGGCGAGGAAGTGATTATCACCGCCGTTGATGGCTTGATACTGCACGTCACGAGGAAAGAGTAATGGGAATACCTTATATACATATCGACCTCTGGTTGATAATCCTGGTTATCGTGGCGGTGGCGGCGTTCGTTGTTTTCGCCACCATTTACGGTATTCGTGCCCACCGTCGGCAGGTATCTGCGGGACGAGAAGACCTTATCGGCAAGGTAGCCGAAGTAACCGCAACCATGGAACCTAAAGGTATGGTTCGCGTTGAAGGTGAACAGTGGACAGCCATACTGGAGAAAGGAAGGGCCGAGCCCGGGGAGGAGGTGACTATTACCAAGGTCGAAGGCTTAAAGTTGAGAGTTACCAAGAAAGAGTAAGGGGGTGATTATATGAATATAATCGTTATCGTTGTCATTGCTTTTGTGGTGCTTATCATTCTCTCCATGTCCATAAAAATCGTCACCGAATACGAACGCGGTGTTATCTTCCGGCTGGGCCGATTGATTGGCGCCAAAGGCCCGGGGCTGTTCCTCATCATTCCGTTCGTTGACCGCATGTTCAAGGTTGACCTGCGCGTGGTGACCATGGATGTGCCATCGCAGGAAGTCATCACCAAGGACAATGTGACCGTCCGGGTGAACGCCGTGGTCTACTTCCGCGTGGTCGACCCCGAGGCTTCCGTGGTCAAGGTGCTCGACCATATCCGAGCCACCTCTCAGATATCGCAGACCACGCTGCGCAATGTGCTGGGGCAGTCCGAGCTTGACGAACTGCTGGCACGGAGGGAGAAGCTCAACCAGATGCTGCAGAAAATCATTGACGAGCATACTGACCCATGGGGAGTCAAGGTCAGCACCGTGGAAATCAAGGAGGTTGAGCTGGCCGAGGAAATGAAACGGTCAATGGCCGCCCAGGCCGAGGCAGAACGGGAAAGGCGCGCCAAGATTATCCACGCCGAGGGTGAGCTTCAGGCTTCAGAGAAGCTGGCTCAGGCGGCACACATACTTGGCCGGGAGCCAGCAGCCATACAGCTCCGCTTCCTCTCAACGCTGACCGAAATAGCCACCGAAAAGACCAACACCATCCTCTTCCCGATACCAATAGAGTTCCTCAAGGCATTCGGTCGCCTTCCTGCCGGCACCAAAGAACCAAGCAAATAGCGGAAGAGAGGGCGGAAACCGGCACCATCAGCCGATAGTCGCCGGGGATGCTAACCGGCGTCGCGCAGGATAACGTCCCCGGCGACAATGTGGCTTATGGAGCCATCGTCATGCTTCAGCCGCAGGCTCCCGTCCAGGGAGACATCTTCGGCCTCGCCCTTGAGCACCTTTTCCCCTGAAATCACCTTGACTTTTCTGCCCAGGGTAATGAGGCGCTCACGCCACTCCCGATAGAGGCGCGCTCCATCGCCCAATTCCAGATAGAGCCTCTCCAGCTCAACGAGCAGGCGACGGATTATCTCCACTCGCGGCAGCTCTTGGCCCAGCTCATCGGACAGGCTCGTGGCCGTACCGGCTATCTCCGGGAAATCCGCCATCTTCATGTTCACATTGATGCCGATGCCGATAACCGCCCAGGCTACGCTGCTGCCCTTCAGTTCATTTTCAATGAGGATGCCACAGACTTTCCTGCCCCGGATAAGGACATCATTGGGCCACTTGAGCTGCGTCTGGAGCCCGGCGACCTCCTCTATGCTCCGCGCCACCGCTACGGAAGCAAGCATGATGAGGTAAGGGAGCTGGGCAATGCCGGGATAGAGGACCACGGAAACCGAGACGCTCCCCCTGGGCGATAGCCAGGCGCGTTTTACCCGGCCCCGGCCCGCCGTTTGTTCCCCGGCAATGACCGCGGTACCCTCGGCGGCCCCTTCCCTCGCCTCCCGCCGGGCCATCTCCATTGTTGAGTTGAGGCTGGGGAAATAAAGCACCCTTTGCCCGACGACGCGGGTTCTCAGGCCATCTGTTATCCGTTCCGGTGATATAATATCCACCATCATACCCACCCGGAACAGGCCGTATTAGGAAGGTCAGCAACATGCGCCATATATCCATCATAATATTCCCGGCCAGTCCGGTTTGGCAATATTGACAAGGAATGTGGCGCTATGATATTATTAAACTTGCGCTTTGAGAGCGTTTAAAGCACTTTAACAACTGGATAGCGGAAGGAAGTTCAAGCCAAATAAGATAAGAATTGGCCGGAGAGTTTGATCCCGGCTCAGGATTAACGCTGGCGGCGTGCCTAATGCATGCAAGTCGAACGGTCTTTCGGGACAGTGGCAAACGGGTGAGTAACACGTAAGTAACCTGCCCCTAAGTGGGGGGTAGCCCCGGGAAACTGGGGTTAATACCGCATGTGGTCCTTCAACAAAAGTGGAAGGATTAAAGCCTTCGGGCGCTTGGGGAGGGGCTTGCGTCCGATTAGCTAGTTGGTGAGGTAACGGCCCACCAAGGCACTGATCGGTAGCTGGTCTGAGAGGATGATCAGCCACACTGGGACTGAGACACGGCCCAGACTCCTACGGGAGGCAGCAGCAAGGAATATTGTGCAATGGGCGAAAGCCTGACACAGCGACGCCGCGTGGGGGAAGAAGGCCTTCGGGTTGTAAAC
>VGOH01000097.1 GCA_016875955.1 Chloroflexota bacterium | reverse complement strand
TCCTGGCTTCAGATGAATCCAGTTATATCACCGGCGAGAACATTGCCGTGGCCGGAGGCCTGCCTCTGGGGCCAAAAGGGTATTAGTGCACACGTTCAGCGCTGGCTATTTATGATAATGGTCCTGGCCAAGATGCTGATATTAGAGAAGGCGAATCTACATGCATAGGAGACTTCTGATGATAGTCAGGCTTTATGAGCAAGAGCAGTTCTTATGCTCTGCAGTTTGCCTGAGTTAATCTATAAGATAAACAGGAGGTAATTTTAGATGCCTTGGCCAATTGAGTATTTTCATTATATTCCAGCACCATCAAGTATCATTGAAATGATGCCCGGGGCACTGAAGGTAATGACGCAATGTGCGGCGGTGAAGCCCGGCGAAAACGTTGTCATCGCCTGTGATACCAATAAATTGCGGCTTGCCGAGGTACTGGCGGCCGCCGCTTATGCCGTTGGCGGGAAGCCGGTTATCGTCATGTTCCCACCCACTGGCGCTCACGGCGCTCAGGTGCCCAGGCCGGTCGTGGCGGCCTGCGCCCAGTCGGACGTATTCTTTTTGCCCACCAGCTGGTCAATGACCCATACTGACGCACGAGTTGAAGCCATTAAAAACGGGGCCAGGGGCTCCACCATGTGTGAGGTAACCGAAGATTGCCTGTGCACCGGGGGAATCCTGGCCGACTACGAAGAAAATGATAGGGTCGCCCGCAAACTGGGGGCCATCCTGGCCAAAACCAGGACCATCCGAATCACCTCGCCGGCGGGCACTGATATCTCCGGTGCCGTTACCGGCCGTCCCGTCCAGTATGAAACGGGGCTATTCCGCGAGCGCGGCCAGTTTGCCGCCCTGCCTAACAGCGAGCTCAACATCTCTCCAATTGAGGGCTCAACCGAGGGAGTTTTAGTGGGCGATGTCAGACTCATGGGCTACGGTGTTCTCCGCGATGAGCCGGTTACAATTAAAGTCAGCAAAGGTAAAGTTGTTGAGGTGACGGGGGGTAAACCAGCCGAATATCTCCGGCATACACTGGCCTCGTTCCAAAACCCCACCGTCTATAATCTGGCTGAATTTGCCATGGGGCTCAATCCCTTCAGCCGCGCCTATGCCACCAATCTGGAGGACCTGGGGAAGCTTGGCTTTGCTCATCACGGGATAGGCAGCAACTACGCTATCGGGGGCAAGGTGCTGGCACCCTGCCATATTGACGTTATCTATAAAGACGCCACCGTCGAGTTCGACAGCAAAGTTGTGCTGGACAAGGGCAAGATTCTGGTCTAGTTAAATGCGGGAATTAAAGCAAGACTCTTTTAATTATGCTTGAGCTAAACGTCCTCAACTGGTTCCTCGCCTTTTTGCCTCTCGGCGTTCTGTTGCTGACCATGCTCGGCTTCAAGTGGAGCGCGCCTAGGGCGGGCACGGCTTCCTGGGTGGTAGCTCTACTCTGCGGCTGGCTTTTCTTCGGGGCGGATGGATTTGCCCTGGGCATCGCCTGTGCCAAGGGACTGAGTTTAAGTCTTTTCGTACTGCTAATCATCTGGGCCGCTGTCTATCTGTATAACACGGTGGATAACCTGGGAGGCATAGGGGTAATTGGCCGGTCAATTACAGGCCTGGTTAAACCGCGCCTGGGACAGGCGTTATTATTAGCCTGGGTATTTTCCGGCTTCATGCAGGGCATAGCCGGTTTTGGCGTGCCGGTGGCGGTGGTGGCACCTCTAATGCTGATGCTGGGATTTCCCCCGGTCATGTCGGCGGTCCTGGTTCTGGTGGGCCATTCCTGGGCGGTGACCTTCGGCTCCATGGGCTCCTCCTACTATACTATCCAGCTGGTCACCGGTATCCCCGGGGCTGTTATCGGGCCGACCATGGCCATATTATTTGCCCTGCCCATAGTCGCCTCCGGTTTTGCCGTGGCAATGATAGCTGGCGGCTGGTCTGCTGCCCGAAGGGGCGCACTGGCAATAGTGCTTACTGGCGTCACCGTGTCTTTCTTTGTCTGGCTGATGGCTTTCTGGGGGGCGGCACAGATAGCTTCCATCGTGCCCGGGTTGGTTGGCTGTGGCGTGGTATGGTTGATATGCCAGACGAAACTGTTGAGAGATGACACGGGAAATATAAAGGCACCGCAGCTTACAGAGCAAAACCACAGCCTGAGCTTCCATATCGCTTTCCTGCCTTATTACCTGCTGATACTGCTTACCGTGGTCTCGCAGTTTCCATTTGTTAAGGCGGCAGGCAAACATCTATACTTTGGGGTAGATTATCCCGGACTGCAAACGTCCCTTGGCTATGTAGTGGGACCGGAAAAGGCGTATGCCAAAATCCAGTTATTCAGCCACCCCGCGCCACTTATTCTGGCCACAATTTTGCTCACCTGCCTCTTTTTCCGCAGCACTGGCCGCTGGAAAAAAGGCGCCGGGACTCTGGCGCTGCGCAAGACAGTCCGGCAATGCCTGCGCACCACGATTGGGATAGCCACCATGGTCATGATGGCGCTAATCATGACCAATACTGGAATGACCGAAATCATCGCGAATGGCATTGCCAGGGTAACTGGCGCGGTGTTTCCCATCTTTTCCCCCTATATCGGTGTCCTGGGTTGCTTTATGACCGGGAGCAATACCAACTCCAACGTCATGTTTGGCGCGCTGCAAATTGAGACCGCTCAATCGCTGGGGATAAGCCCGTTGATTATGGCCAGCGTTCAGTCCATAGGTGGCTCTCTGGGCAGTGCCATTGCCCCGGCCAAAGTATTAATCGGGTCGTCACTAGTGGGGCTGGCGGGGCGAGAGCATGAGGTCATGCGCCAGGCAATACCTTATTGCCTGGGAATAGTCTTCCTCGTGGGTCTGGAGGCATTGCTTGCGGTCTGGCTCTTTTAACTTTCGTAATTCCTGACCTGGAGTCTCAGGCCTTTGGCTTGACAGGGACGATGTTGCAGTGGACAATACTAATCAAAGTGGGGGCGGAGGAAGAGCATGAAACCCGTTATCGGCTTTGTTGGCACCGGTGCCATGGGTGCCCCCATGGCACAGAACCTGCTTAAGGCAGGCTATCCTCTGGTGGTATACGACCTCAGGGAGAAAGCCATGGAAGACCTAGTCAAAGCCGGCGCAGAAAAGGCCTCCTCCGCAAAAGAGCTTGCCGGTCGCAGCTCAGTGGTGATTACCATGCTCCCGGCCTCCCCCGACGTTGAGACAGCGGTACTCGGCCCACAGGGCGTGATGGAAGGGGCCAAGTCCGGCGATATAGTGATTGATATGAGCAGTTCCTATCCCACCAGCACCAGAAGTATTTGTGAGCGGTTAGCGGTGAAGGGTATCAGGATGCTGGACGCCCCCGTGAGCGGGGGCGTAAAGGGGGCCCGCGAAGGTACCTTAACCATCATGGTGGGGGGTGAGGAAAAAGATTACGCGGAGTGCCACCCCATCCTTGAGGCAATGGGACAGAACGTTTACTATTTAGGCAAGATAGGCGCCGGCCACACCGTCAAGGCACTCAATAACCTTTGCTCAGCCTGCAGTATGATTATCACCTCGGAGGCCCTGATAGTGGCCAAGAAGCTGGGGCTCAATCCAGAGAAGGTTATCGATGCCATAAACTCCGGAACCGGGCGCAGCTGGTCCAGCCAGTTCAAGTTCCCCACCTTTGTCCTGACCAATAAATTTAATTCCGGCTTCTCCATCGGTCTGATGAATAAAGACCTGGAGATAGCCACGCGCCTTGGCCGCGAGCTTCGGGCCCCCATGTCCGTGGGGGAACTGGTGCAGCAGCTTTACCAACGCGCCGTTGAACGCGGTGGTGGGGATGACTGCCACACCGCTATTATCAAATTCATTGAGGATTGGCGTGGTGTCAAGGCGAGAAGCAAAAAAGGAGGTTAATGGTCATGGCAGACGTCGAGAAGCAGGCTTTTGTGGACAATATGTACCGGGAGCGAGGCTATATCCTTGATTTCCATAAGGTGATGGTGGCCGAAGATTTCGATTTTCTTAAGGTTTATGACCAGTTTATCAAGGCAGCGTATACGAAACAACGAACGCTCGATGCCAAGACCAAGGAAATTATTTATACCGTGATTTTGACTGCGGTGAAGGCAAGCGTAGACCACATCAAGAGTCACATCAAGCTGGCCCTGGACTATGGTGCCACGAAACAAGAGGTCCTGGAAGCCCTGGAGATATGTATCCCCGCGGCCAGTGTACCGGCCTTCATGGTCGGCTTTGAAGCCTGGAAGCAGGCGGTATCGCCCCAGAGGGTGGAGCCCTCTCAACCCTAGCGAGCGCTGTGTGGGGCTTTGTTGTACACCTTATCGCGCTGATGATAAAATGTTGCCGGAGATATTTTACGCGTGCTTTTTAAAATTCAGCTAATAAAAAATCTTCCCCAAAATTAGACTGTCGCCAATAATTAAGAGGAAAAATTTCATAGGGAGGTAATGAACAAAATGGCGCGTCCACTTGAAGGCGTAAAGTGCGTCTGTCTTATCATGTTCCAGCAGACAACGGTGGCGTTCAGCATGATGGCCGACCTCGGGGCCGAGATAATCAAGATAGAGCCACCGGAGGGCGAACTGGGCAGACAGCTTGGCGTGACCCCCAAATTCCCGCTCAGTCCCTATTTTGAGACCAACAACCGCGGTTTCAAGTGCATCACGCTGGACCTCAAGAAAGAGAAGGCCAGAGAGATACTCTACAAGCTGGTGAAAGATGCTGATGTCTTCGCCCAGAACTTCCGCCCCGGCGTCGCCGAACGTCTTGGCTGTGGCTATGAGGATTTGGTCAAGATAAACCCGGGCATCGTTTATCTCAGCGCCTCTGCCTACGGACCGGACGGACCCAATGCCAAGCTGCCGGGAACCGATGGCATCGCCCAGGCGATGGGCGGCATCTGTTTCAGTTACGGCGAGGAAGGTGCCCGCGTGACCACCGGGCAGATTGCGGTGGGGGACGAGAC
>VGOH01000096.1 GCA_016875955.1 Chloroflexota bacterium | reverse complement strand
GCCTGGTAGCGCAACGCTTGCGGTCTGAATTTACCAGAGCGGGAATACCTGTGGAACTGAGCGATGCCACAATTCTGTCGGCCGAGTACGCCGAGAGCAACCGGGAGAAACCTCTTGCCGTGCTCAGCAGCAGCGAACATGGCCGCTATCTGTTAGATATCGGCTTTGCCGCTGACCTGGAGTTCGCCAGCCAGATGGACAAATATGACATTGTGCCTGTCTTTGATGGGAAACGAATTAGCCTATAATATGATTCATATTATGTGAAGTAATCAAGGGGTGATAGGGATGAGGCTGGAAAAACAGGTGGCCGTAGTAACCGGGGCCGGCCAGGGAATCGGCCGGGCCATTGCCCTGACGCTGGCCAGAGAAGGCGCCATCGTAGTGGTAAATGATGTTGTCCCGGAAAGAGCCGATAAGGTAGCGGCAGAGATAAAATCACAGGGAGGTCAGGCGCTGGCGGTAGCTGCCGATGTCGCCAAGGCCGCCGAGGTAAGCAGGCTCGTTGCCAGGACGCTGGCTGATTATAAAAAGATAGACATACTGGTCAATAACGCTGGCATTGTCAAACTGAAACGCCTGCTGGAGATGACCGAGGCTGATTGGGACAGCCATATGGACAACAATATCAAATCGCAATTCCTGTGCAGCCAGGCGGTTCTTGAACATATGATAAAGCGGAAGCGGGGAAAGATAATCAATATCGCCTCGCTGGCCGCTCATATTGGTGCGCCGGGGATGTCGGCATACGGCGCCAGCAAAGGTGGTGTGGTTCAGTTCACCAAGGCGCTGGCCGTGGAGTTCGGGAAATATAATATTATGGTAAACGCGATTAGCCCGGGCTTCACCCTGACCGAGCTAGTCAGGCAGGCGGGCAGAGACCGCCCCGATTATCTGGATGGCATGGACAGAATACCCTTAAGGAGGGCTGCGCAGCCGGAGGATATCGCCAATGCTGTCCTGTTCCTCGCTTCTGCGGAATCTGACTATATCACGGGGCAGGTGATAATTGTGGATGGCGGCCTTATGGCCATCCACCCCCGTATGGTCAAACCAACCGATTAGCCTATTCGACTGAGCCGGCAGCAAGGGCAGGGGCGGGTGAGTCATGAATCACCCATTAGAGCATACGGAATCATCAAAATGGGTGATTTACGATTATCACCACTCATACTAAATTAATAGCGTGAGTAACGCGGGGTAGATGGGTGGTATGAGACTTCTGTATGTCAACGTGCCGCGGCTGGTCTTAATCGCCATTATTTCATTCTCATGTTTGATACTGGGCAGAAGCTACTTTACCCTGGCCCAGCCCGACTACGGTACGGAACTCAGATTCACCAATTTGGGGAGCGCAGTTGCGGAATCGCCTGAATTATCTTCAGGCCTGATAGAACAGGCCCGACAAGTATCGGCTCTCTACGAGCTCCACGTTCTCACCACTGCCCTCCAGTCAATGAGAGTGCTGGAAGGGGTGAAAGATGTCCCGGAAGTGACCCTAGCCACCAATGATATGGCGAACTTCCCATCAGCCGAGCATAGCCTTTACCCGCAATACGTCACCAAGCGCTTCAGCCAGTACCAATACACGGTTGACAGCGATGGCATCGTCGACATAAATACCGCCGCACCCACTGTGGTTTGCGACCTTGAGTTCGTCGAAAATTATTTTAAATCTCTGGAATAAAATAATTCCCTGCATTCATTCACCTGCCGCTGCTCCCTCCCGTTCCTGCTTCAATGATTAACCTTTTTTATCATCGCTCAGACACATTTTCCCATATCTCATTATGGTTCTGTTTGCCTCTGGTTGGCAGTTGACGCCTCACCCCTGACCCCTCTCCAGCCAGACTCACTGGTGAATGACCGCAGGCGTAAATGGCTGGAGAGGGGAGTTATAAGTGAGAGGGGGCTTCGCCCCCTCTCCGATTCTCTCCCCCCTCTCAAACATTATTAAGATGGAGCATAAAAGACAAACCTGTTTGAGAGGGGGAACAAGGGGGTGAGTAAAGAAAAAAACCATATGCAAATGAAACCTCGGTTATTGATACTTGACCTTTGACGTATTAAAATAGTGGCGGTGTGCTGGTCAAAATCAATGAAAGAGAGGTATTTTCCATGATTACCAAAGCTAATCTGTTCCTTTCACCAAACAAGGTTATTTATGGCAACGGCACTGCTGAGCTGGCCGGGAAAGAAGCCGCGCAATTCGGGGCCAAAAAAGCCCTCGTTGTTACCGATAAGGGAGTGATGAAAGCCGACCTTTTAGCCAGCGTGCAGGATTCGTTGAAAGCCCAGAAGATAAACTTCAAGATTTTTGACCAGGTTGAGGCTGAGCCGCCGGCCCGGAACGTTGACGATGGCGCCAAGATGGCGGTCGCTTACGGCGCGGACATCATTATCGGTGTGGGCGGTGGCAGTTCGCTGGACACGGCCAAGGGCGTCGCCATCATCGCCAAGCTCGGGGGCAAGATACTGGATTTCGCCGGATTTGACATGGTGCCGCAAAGAGGCCTGCCCAAGATATTGCTCCCGACCACAGCTGGCACCGGCAGCGAGGTTACCCGTGTGGGCGTATTCAAAGATGAAGCCGCAAACGTGAAACAAGCGGTTTACAGCAACTTCGCTCTGGCGGACGTCGCCATCGTTGACCCTCTGCTCACCCTTTCCATGCCGCCCAAAGTCACCGCCGATACCGGCATTGATGCCCTGATTCACGCCATCGAATCTTGCACCTCGGTCAACGCGACACCCTTTTCCGAAATCATGGGCCTAGAGGCCATCCGTTTGATTGCGGAGAATTTGCCCGCTGCTTATGCCAAAGCGAGCAATATCACCGCCCGTGCCAATATGTCGCTCGCCGCCACCCTCGCCGGGCTGGCATTGAACAGTGGCGGCGCGGCCGCAATCCATGGGCTGTCCAATATACTGGGCATCAAATATCATATGTCCCATGGCCGGGCCAACGCCGTGCTGATGCCGTATGTAATCGACTATAACAAAATCGGCGATTTAAATAAGTACGCAGCCATCGCCCAGGCGGTGGGCATAGATACGGAAGGGTTGACACCTTACGAGGCCGCCGAGGAACTGGTGGACTACCTTTTCAACCTGCTGGAAATTGTCAATATTCCAGTCAGATTGAGCGATTACGGCATAACCCAGGCCGATATTCCAAGCCTCGTAGAGGGCGGCATGAAGCTGGCCCGACTTTTCGTGCCCAATCCCAGAGATATGACGGTAGAAGACGTCAAGAACATCTTCACCAGCGCCCTCTGAAACCGGATAATTCAATATATTATCACTAAAGCTGCCGTGCCTGGCTCAGGCCACCGGGTAGCCATTGCGGGCATATGCCGCCGTATCGCGGTTGCCGGGCAGAAATCTGGCATTGCCCTGTTTTCGTCTGATCTCTCCGCCCTCAATTAGGACCTCGCCACGCTGCATGCTGAACATGGGCGCCCCGAGCACTTCCTTGCCCTCAAAGAGAGTGTAGTCGGCATTGCCGTGCATCTTATCTGCATTGATAGTACACCGCACCGCCGGGTCGAAGACGACAATATCGGCATCGGCGCCTGTCTGAATAACGCCCTTTTTCGGGTAAAGACCGAATATCTTGGCCGGATTCTCACACATGGTCTGCACCAGACGCGGCAGGGTGATGCGGCCGCCATTCACACCGTCATGGTAGACCACCTGCAGCATCTGCTCCACCGATGGTGCCCCGAAGCGCGCTTCAAAGATATTGCCCGATGGTTTTCTGGCTGGTGAACTGGCGATGGAATCTCTGGAGGCGCCACCCCATTCTTTCTGTTCCGCCTTAACGTTGCAGGAATCACTGGCCACGGTATCAATGATGTGGCTGGCCAGGCCCCGCCAGATGGCCTCGTTGTCTTCTTTCTCCCTCAGCGGCGGGCCAACTTTACCCAGAGCCCCCCTCTCCAGCACCGCCTGATTGGTCAGTGACAGGTATTGCGGGCAGGTCTCACCGTAGATGCGCTGGCCACCCTGTTTCATCTGCCTTACTATTTCAGGTATTTCCCTGGCGCTTAAATGCACCAGATAGAGCGGGCAATCGGTAAGGGCAGCATAGGCGACCGCCCGATGGACCGCCTCCACCTCCAGAACGTTTGGCTGCGACGGCATGAAATACTCGCGGGAGACTTTGCCCTCAGCGGTAAACTTATCCACAAGATAATCTATGCCGTAGCCGTTTTCGGCGTGCACCATAGCCATGCCCCCCTCGCCCGCCGCCAGAGCCATCGCCGCCAGCATTTTTTCATCGGGCATCATCATGCCCCTCCGCGGGTAGGTCATGAACATCTTGAAGGACGGGATTCCCATCTTCATCAGCTTGGGGACTTCCACTTTGATATCATCTTCCGCCACGAATGCGGCATGGATGGCGAAATCAAGGTAGGATATGCGTTCTCCTTCCTCAATCATTCTCTTTATGACTTCCGAGGTCTTCCCTGGTGTGCCCCATGAGGCAAAATTGCCAAAGAACGGGATGATGGTGGTAACGCCACCATGAGCCGCGGCCAGAGAAAAGGTGTCCAGCTTATCGGCATACACCGGGTGGTTGTGGGCGTCAATGATGCCGGGAAGCACGTACTTGCCCGAGGCATCAATCGCCTTCGGCGCCTTCAGGTTGCTGCCCACCTGCTGTATCTTGCCGCCGCCTACCAGAACATCGGCCCTGGCTATGCCCTCTCCGCTGACCACCAGGCCTCCCTTGATGACACAATCAGCTTTTGCCATTGATTATCCTCCTGATTATTCCACAAGTCCGAGTAAAGGCAGTTTAGAGAGCCACAACGCATTTGTCAAGCCGCCAGTCGCCCGGCACGGAAACTGATTGCAAAAGTCCTCTTTTCCAGGTAAAATTGCTGGCTATGGGCAGCCTGATGAACCTGACCGCCTTTCTGGTCAGCCACAGGATTGAATTTGAATTCATGGAG
>VGOH01000095.1 GCA_016875955.1 Chloroflexota bacterium | reverse complement strand
TTTCCCGGCCTGGCCAACAACCCCATTGCCATCTCCGTACCATCAAAGCGCCACCGACCCCTGGTGCTGGACATGGCCACGAGCATCGCCGCCGGTGCTAAGCTGCTCGTCGCCAAGGACAAGGGCATTGCCATACCGGAGGGCTGGGCACTGGACGAGGAGGGTAACCCCACCACCGACCCCTGGAAAGCCAGGATTCTGCTGCCCATTGGTGGCCCCAAAGGCTCCGGCCTCTCCCTCATGCTGGAATGCCTGGGCAGCGTCATCGTTGACTTCCCCAAAGTGGAACCGGTGGTGCTGAGGAAAGAGCCGCCGTTCGGCATGGGCACCATGATTGGCAACCCCGACCGCATCCGCCAGCACATCCAGAACAGCGTGGTCGTCGCCATTGATATCGACACCTTCACCGACGTGGCAAAATACAAGGAGCACATTGATAACATGATTGACGGCATTAAAGCCCTGCCCAAAGCGGAAGGATTTGATGAGATATTTGTCCCCGGCGAACCGGAGTGGCGAACCTGGGAGGAGCGCACCAAGAATGGCATTCCTCTGCCGGTAAAGACCGCCGACAACCTGAGCAAACTCGGCGAACGCCTTGGCGTCAAGCTGCCTTTAACTTGAAAAGCAAATGCGGAACGAATACACTGTTATGGCCAGGGCAGCCCATGAATTGTAATCAATATTAAAAAATAAGGGGGTTTACATGGCACTGAACGTCACACTCAATTTCAAAAAGCAACTGCAGAAAGGCAAGATTGTCTTCGGGCAGACCATCGGGCCGAGGAATGACCCGGAGAAAACGGTACAGGCGCTTAAAAGTTTCGGCTTTGATTTCATCATGATGGAGACCGAGCACAGCCTGGTAGATAAGGAAACGATATTTGAGTATATTCGTGTCTCACGGAAGCTGGAGATGCCTATCCTGATGCGGCCCGAAGATAAGGACGGCCACTTCCGCTGCTACATGGACGCCGGCATCAACGG
This sequence comes from Chloroflexota bacterium, assembly GCA_016875955.1. Classification (GTDB taxonomy): domain Bacteria; phylum Chloroflexota; class Dehalococcoidia; order Dehalococcoidales; family RBG-16-60-22; genus E44-bin89. The sequence continues at coordinate 3,984 of VGOH01000095.1, read as the reverse complement.
GATGATGCTGCCCTGCGTCAACACGGTTGAGGAAGCATTATTTGCCATTGACCAGTGTTACTTCCCGCCCATCGGTCACCGCGGCTCAGGGGTCGGCATGAGCCCGTATCTGATGGATTCTCAGAACCTAGCAGAGATGCCGCTCTCGGACATCTGCAAATACGTGAACGATAACGTCGTGATGTTTCCCATGACCGAAAGCCGGCAGGGCGTCAGCAACCTGCACCGCATACTGGCCCTTGAGGGCGTTACCGGCACCATCGTAGGCACCAACGACCTGGTGCTGGATATCTACGGGACGCCGCCAAAGATGCCGCGCTCCGAGACGGTAAGCTCACCGATAGTGGAGGAAAAACTGCGGGAGATTGGCCATACCTGCAAAAAGATGGGCAAGGTAGCGGGCATCGGTGGCTTTGCTCCGAAGGGGCTGGCCAAATGGGCCAAGGAAGGCTACCAGCTCTTCATGCTGGGCTACGTTATTGACAACAACTACGATAAACTGAAATCAGGTATTGACGAGATAAAGTCGCTGCTGGGACTGTAGAAAAAAGCCAGGAGGCAGGTGATGGCTATGACCAAGAGCATCCCTGCCTCCTTTTTTCTGACCTAAATACCGTAGACACGTTTGGCGTTTTGCGCCAGTATCTTTTGTTTTTCCTCATCGGTCAGCGGTATACGCATCATCTGCTCTAACTGGGGTTGCGATGCCAGCGCCGGGAAATCAGTGCCGTAGAGTATCCGGTCCACGCCGATTTTACGGAAGATTCGCGGCACGTCCGCCTCCGCCAGGCCCCGATGGGGACTGTGAGGAATAAGGTCGGGGGCGGAAAAGCCCTGGGAAGTATCAAAATAGACATTGGGGTACTTCTGGGCCAGCTCCACCCGCTCGTCCCACCAGGCCGAGCCCAGGTGAGCGAGCACGATTTTAAGGCGCGGGAATGCCTTCGCCACCTTAGCCCAGTTCTTGGGCTCACCGTAATCAATGACATCATGCTGAACCGGCACCGCCACCGGTGAAGGAAATTCCGCCAGGATATGCGGCGTCGGCCAGGCCCCTGAGTCAGCCATTACCGGCAGTCCCAGCGCCTGGCATTTCTCATAGGCCGGGAACATCACCTCATCATCGGGGAAAAAGGAGAACATGCCGGGGTGGAGCTTGATGCCCCTCGCCCCCTGGCTTGCCCTCAGCTCCACTTCCTTGACCATGCCCTCGGCGCCACCCAGGTCCGGCGAGATGCAGCTTAAAGCCACCAGCTGGGGGAAGCGCTTGCTCAGCTTGCAGCCCCATTCATTCATCTCACGCATTATGGGAGCTACCTGCTCACCGAGCTTTTTCGCCTGCTCCCGCTGTTGCTTTCCCGGCAGCGAGGCGAGCTTCGCCTTCTCATTCAGAGGACCCCGGTCCTGGCGAGGCAGGAGAGTGGCGACGACCATTTTGGAGATGCCCTCGCGCTTCATATACTCAACGGCTTTCTCCGGCACGCCGTACCGGTCACAGTCCTGGCGCCCCGGGAAAAGCCACCATTTTCTCTCCTCCTCCGGTGTCCGCGCCATGTGAACGTGAGCATCAATGATTTCAAAATCAGCCATGCATCCCTCCATGTTTACTAAAATATTTTACTCTGCGGACACTTTAAACAGTCGGACATTTTTTGTCAAGAATTCCCCAAAAAGGTTTTATTCGCATTTGGGTGTTAAGTTCTTACCTCACCCCTGACCCCTCTCAAACATTATTTGAATGGAGCGGTAAAGACAAATCTGTTTGAGAGGGGGACACAGGGGGTGAGCGAAAGAAAAACCATTGGCAAATAAAACCTCAGCCACTGCCGGTTGACCTGTTTGTCATGCACGGTGATTTGTTATAAGATATTGATTATGATAATTGGTCGTCTTCCAGAAAATAGCAAAGCTGTACCCGAAACACGGGAAAGGAGAAAGTCAAATGTCGCGGCAAAAGTTGCTGGCTGAAGTCACTAAAAAATACGAGGACGCCTATCGCCGGCGGACGAAAAAATCAAGAGAGACACTGGAAAAAGCCAAAAAATATATGCCGGGCGGTGATACCCGCACCTCAATCTGGTTTGACCCCTATCCGTTCTGGATAGATAAAGCGTCAGGCTGCCGGTTCACCGATGTTGACGGGAACGAGTACATTGACTTCCATAACTGCTACACCACCATGATTCTCGGCCACGCCAATCCCAAAGTGGTGGCAGCGGTGCGGGAACAGGCAGCCAGAGGCACGGCCCTGGGCGCCCTTGTGCCCACCGTGGTGCGCTGGTCAGAGCTTGTCTGCAACATGGTGGACTCCGTGGACAAGGTCAGGTTCGGCAATTCGGGGACAGAGGCGGTGATGATGGCCATACGCCTGGCGCGGGGCCTCACCGGCAAGGACCTGCTCCTGAAAACAGACGGCTGCTACCACGGCAGCTACGACCCCGTGGTCTTCCCCTCCGACGCCGCCGGCCTGTCAAAGGGAAACCGGGCCGAGTCCATCATCGTTCCCTATAATGATAAAGCCGCCGCGGAGAAAGCCATTGTGGAGAACAAGAACAGGCTGGCGGCGGTTATCGTTGAGGGGGCGATGGGTGCCGCCGGCATGATACCGCCCCGTGATGGCTATCTGGAGTTTCTGCGCAAGGTGACGCAGGATAACGGCATCATGTTCATCCTTGATGAGGTAATCAGCCTGCGCCTGGCCTGGGGAGGCGTCCAGAGCATTTATAAAATCAAGCCCGACCTCACCACCATGGCCAAAATCATCGGTGGTGGCTATCCGGTGGGCGCCATTGGCGGACGTGAAGACCTGATGCAGATGTTCTCTCCCGAGATAAGAAAGGTCTACCATGCCGGTACGCTGAACGCCAACCCGATGACGGCCGTTGCCGGTGTGGCCACCATGGAGCAGCTCAACGCCGACGTCATCAACTACATCAATAAGCTGGGCGAGTCGTTTGCCGCTGGGGTACGGGCAGTCTTCAAGCGGTTGAACGTCAAGGGGCAGATTACCGGTATTGGCTCATTGCAGAACGTTCACTTCCATACCCAGCCGGTGGTTAACGGCAAAGCCGCCCGGGAAGCCAATAAAGACCTGCTGCATCTGTATTACCTGGCCATGCTGGAAAGGGGCTGTTTCTCGGCAGCAAGAGGCTTATATGTTATGTCAACTCCCATGACCCGGAAGGAAATCGACACAGCGGTCAAGGCCGTTGACGACGTTATGACCGAGCTCAAGCCAACAATTGAGGAACTCTGGCCCGAACTGATTGGCCCCGCTCCTCAAGCGTAACAAAAGGCGCTGCCGGCATCACAAGCAATAACCGGCACACAGGCATAAACGCGCTGGCTAATTGCACAAATGGCAAGCCAGGAGAGGTTGCCGGCGTGAGTGCAATATTTCCCAGCAAACACGACCTGAACGTGTTTTAATGTCGCCTGCTGATTAAAAATGCTAAATAAATTCTAAAAATTAACTCTGACAAATGTCACATATATTGACAAATGGAGATAGGAGTGTTATACTTTCACATGCTACATAAGGTAAAACTTTTTATTATGTAAGTGGCCAATATGGAAGGACTTTCCGAGAAACTGAAGCAACTGCGCAAAAAGAAGGGCTGGACACAGGAGGATATGGCCCGGGAGATACACGTCAGCCTTTCCACCATTCAGCGCTGGGAGAAAAAAGGCGGTGAGCCGACCAGACTGGCTCGTCGCGAGCTTAAGAAGTTTTTCCGCCGAGAAGGCATAACCCCCGCCTAATCAGGGCCCATCCCGGTTATGTACGCCGTCCGGCTAGAGGCCGGGCGGTAATTTTACGCCTAATTTCTCCGAAATTGCCCTCAGGTTGCGTACCGTTCCCTCAGGCAAAGGAATCCCGTTCTTGGAACGTTCGGCAAAAGCCCTCTCCTCCGGCTCACCGGGCACAAAAATCTCGCGGAAACCCTCCGCCTTGGGCAGGGCTTTTATACCGTCGATAAGGTT
>VGOH01000094.1 GCA_016875955.1 Chloroflexota bacterium | reverse complement strand
GAGGAAATCGGCGCCGCTGCACTGAGATCTAAGCAGGCCATCCCTTTCAACACCATCTGCGCCGTCTTCGCCAAGTCGGAAGCTATTGCTTATCTGCGTAAGGGAGTGAGCAAGGAGGACATCCTGGCCGGCCTGAATGAGGCGATTGCCACTCGCTGCCTCAACCTGCTCAAGCGGGTCTCCATCCAGAAGGAATTCTCCATCACCGGCGGCATTGCCAAAAACAAGGGGATGGTGGCGCAGCTGCAGGCAAAGGTGGGGCTTGTTCCTCTTCTCTGTGAGGACCCGCAGCTCATCGGCGCGCTGGGGGCGGCGCTCTTTGCCCGGGACAGGTGTCAGGGCAGGGCCGACACCGTAACAGCAAAGGTGCAGTATGGCTACAGCGATGGCACAGGCAACTACTTCATCGCCATTGATGCCGGCCGCTGCGATGGCTGCGGTCAGTGCCTGCCAGCATGCCCCTCCGGCATCTTTGAAATCGCCACTGCAGAAGATGGGCAGCTGAAGGCAAGGGTGAAGGAAGAGGCTAGAAAGAGACTGGCCCTGCTGTGCCCCGGATACGGGGCCTGTTCCGCTAAACTGGTGCTAACCTGTCATAAGGCATGTCTCAGGGATGCCATAAGCCACACCTGGTAATCGGGTCTTGAAAATTTAGTCCACCCGTGCCCCGCCGCTGACGTTGACCGATTCCCCGGTGATGTTACGGGAAACGTCTGAGCTTAAAAACAGCACCACGTTGGTGATATCCTCGGGGAGCTGCGGTCTCTTCAGCGGGATGGTCTCCATGGCTTTCGCCCAGATTTCCTCCCTGGGCAGGCCGGTGCGTGCCGAGCGGGCGTCAAGGATTTTCTCCCACATGTCGGTGCGCAGGATGCCGGGGCAGACCGCATTCACATTGATATCGTGCTGTGCCAGCTCTTTGGCCACTGCCTGGGTGAAGCCGGTGACGGCAAACTTGGAGGCGGCATAGTGGGACAGGCCGGGCATGCCTTCTTTGCCGGAACGGGAAGAGATGTTGATGATTTTGCCATAACGGGCGGCCATCATGTGGGGCATCACCGCCTTTGTGGTCAGGTACACGCTTTTGGCGTTGACCTCAAGCATCCGGTCCCAGTCCGCCTCTTCAATCTCGACCATCCACTTGTCCTGGGTGATGGCGGCGGCATTGACCAGGATATCTATCCGGCCAAACTCCTTCATTGCCGTGGCAATCAGGTTATCAACGTCGGCTTTTTTGGTCACGTCCGTCCTGACCGCCCTGACTTTTGCCTTACCACGGGACAGCTTCTGCGCCAGTTCCCGGGCATTATCGTATAAAATATCGGCTATCACCACGCTGGCGCCTTCCCGGACAAACCCCTCCACGATGTTCCCCCCGATGCCCCTGGCGCCGCCAGTGACTATGGCCACTTTTCCCCTTAACCCTAATTCCATGGCTGCCTCCTCTATGAAACAGGCGGTTTCTTGCCAGTCTGATACAGGATAAAGTAAAATGCCCCCAAGGGAATTCGAATCCCTGTTGCCGGCTTGAAAGGCCGGTGTCCTAGGCCTCTAGACGATGGGGGCACACGGGCCAAGTATAGCAGAAACAGGCTCAGCAGGCAAATGGAGTCCTGCCCGGTTCTCTATTTCGGAAACGAGTCAGGCGCTTATGGAAAAGCAGTCGGCGGTGCCGGAGAAAAAATCAAAGCGGAGACGATTAATCTTCGTAATCGCCCTGCTGCTGGTCATTGCCGTTACGGTGGCCCTGCAGCTCATCTATGGTCTTCACCCGGAAAGGCTGAAAGAATTAAAAGCACATTTGTACCTGGGGGCTTTCCTCATCAGCCTTATCGGCAACGCCACCATTCTTTTCCCGGGCGCGGTCATTGTAGTTCTCTCCAATCTGGGGATTCTGATCTACGGCAGCACCGGATTATGGGGCCCGGTAATCGTTGGGCTGGTCGGCGGAGTGGGGGCAGCCATAGGGGAGACCACCGGCTACATTGCCGGCTACAGCGGGCGGGAAATCGTGGAAAGAAGAAAGATGTACTATGGGATAGAGTGGCGGGTGAAGAGGTGGGGGGCACTGGCTATATTCCTGTTTTCCATGATACCGTTTGTCTTTGACCTGGTGGGGATTGCCGCCGGAATACTTCGTTTCCCATTCTGGAGATTCCTTCTCTTCTGCGGACTGGGCCGGACGATACTCTATATCATCTTTGTCACACTGGCGGCCCTGGGCTGGAGGGCGCTGCTGCCTGCCTTCGGCTAGCGCCGTTCTTTTAGCCACAGAAGCAGCAGTGAACCCACCAGGAAATAGGCGAAGCAGGCCCCCAGCATCACCTGGTAGCCCAGGCTGGCACCGTAGCGATTGAAATAGTCAATGGCCGGGCCGATGAGACGAGCCAGCGCCGCCCCGCCAGCGGTCGCCATATTGGTTAAGCCGAGATACCGCGCCCCCTCGTCGCCGGGCACCAGGTCGGTGGCCAGCGCCCAGTTGGAACTCATGAAAGCTCCCGTGGCCGTACCGATAATGGCACCACCGGCAATGACCGTGCTGTAGCTGCTGGCCCAGAAGATGACTAGAATGCCGGCGGCGCCAAGAAGGCCGGCAGAGATGACCACAGGACGGCGCCCAATTCTATCGGATAGCCTCCCCGCGGGATAAACGGCCAGCAGCATCCCGACGCCGGCGGCAATGAGCAGGTCGGCGGTGGCCATTGCCGGATTGGCCAGCCCGATGACGTCCTTCAGATAGAAAAGAGCAAACGTCTGGATAGTCGCCAGCGCCATGAAGATAAGCAGGCGCGAAATAATAAATATGATGAAATCGCGGTCTGCTTTGATATCAAGACTGAAGCTACGGGCCAGCACCTTCCATACGGACAATGGCGCTGTGGCGGCGCGGCCTGGCGGTTCTTTCACCATTATTATCGTCGCCAGCAGGGCACTCAGGAGCACGGCGGCCAGCACCGCCAGCACCAGCCACAGCCAGTGAGCGCCTGCGCCGGGGGCGTAGTTGCCCATAAAGTAGCCGATGAGCCTGACGACGGCGATGCCGCCGATTATCTCCAGCAGGCTTTTGACCCCGGAGGCGAGCCCCTTCCGGTCCTGCGGGACAAGGTCGGGGATGAATGCCTGATAGGGGCCCTGCGCCGTGTTGGTGGACATCTGGAGCAGACAGTAGATGATGAACAGGACGATATAGCTGTGGGCAAGGCTTATTCCCGGCAGGAGCAGGATACCAACCAGACTGCCTATCAGGATGTAGGGTCGCCGCCGCCCCCATCTGAAGCCGGAGCGGTCGCTGATGGCGCCGGCGACTGGCTGGACAAGCATGGCCAGCAAAAGCCCAACAAAAGTGAGCCAGCCAAGGCGGGCATTTTTTTCTGCCTCAGGTACCAGGTCAAGCAACCTGAGGGGGAGGACAATGCTGTGCAGGCTGCTCCAGAGAGCGGCCAGGGCAAAACCATAGATGGTTATCTTGATGTAATCGGCACGGCCGAATTCATCCTTCATTGTCCTAAAGCATAGCAGAGCCGACGCTAACAGGCAATCGTGGCAGCATTTGACATAATATTGATAACGCGATTTGACTTTATCAAGTTCATGGTGCGTTGTATAATCAGGGGCAGAATGAAAAGGCAGCCGCTGGTTGCAGAGATTCGCACCCCGCTCACCGCGCCTCAGATTTGCCACATTTTCAAAGACCAGCCCTACAGCTTTTTTCTGGACAGCGGCATGGACCCGAAGAGGCTGGGCCGTTACTCGTTCATCGGCAGCGACCCTTTTCTGGTTCTCAAGAGCCGTGGCGATGAAATAACTCTCCTGCGGGGAGATAAAAAAGAAGTCAGGCAGAGCAATCCGTTTGACGTCGTTGGAGAACTGCTGAAAACTTATGCCCTGGATGGCTGTCTGGCTGATATACCCTTTACGGGTGGTGCCGTTGGCTATTTCAGCTATGACCTGTGCCATTTTATTGAGCGCCTGCCCACCACGGCGGTTGATGACCTGCAGCTTCCCGAGTGCTACCTCGCCTTTTATGACTCCGCCATCGCCGTTGACCACCTGACTGGCAAGACCTACCTGATAGCCACGGGATTCCCCGAGCTGGAGGAAGCAAGAAGGGTAAGGAAGGCGAAAGAAACGCTGGCCCGTCTGCGGAGCATTTTGACAGACGCCCGACGACCTGCTGAAGAATCAGGACTGGTGGTTGTTGATGAGGGCACTGTACTGAGGTCGAACTTCACCCATGAAGAATACCTGAAAGCGGTGGCCGCAGCCCGGGAATACATCTGCGCTGGTGATATCTTTCAGGTGAACCTGTCGCAGCGCTTTGAGGCCAGTCTGAACGTTTCACCCTATGAGCTTTACCGACGATTGCGCCAGATTAATCCGGCGCCCTTTGCCGCTTATCTCAATTTTGAAGAGGTGGGCATCGTCAGCGCCTCGCCGGAGCGATTTCTCAAAGTGAGCGGCGACTGGGTGGAGACACGGCCCATCAAAGGCACACGACCGAGAGGCAAGACCGATGTTGAGGACAGGGCTATGGCGCGGGAATTGCTCGCCAGCGCTAAAGACCAGGCCGAGAATGTGATGATAGTTGACCTGGAGCGCAACGATATCGGCCGGGTATGCCGCTACGGCACGGTCAGAGTGACCGAGCTGGCCATTCTGGAGACCTTTCCCACCGTCTTTCACCTGACGTCAACCGTGGTGGGCAGGCTGCGCCCGGATAAAGGCCGGGTTGACCTTTTGAAAGCCACCTTCCCCGGCGGCTCCATTACCGGCGCCCCAAAGGTGCGGGCCATGGAGATTATCGACGAGCTGGAGCCGACAAGGCGCAGCGTCTATACCGGCTCAATCGGTTACCTGAGTTTCGCCGGCGGCATGGACCTGAACATCGTTATCCGGACCATAATCGTCAAGGGCGGGAAAGCCTATTTTCAGGTGGGCGGCGGGATTGTCTTTGATTCCGAGCCAGAGGCCGAATATCAGGAAACGCTGGACAAGGGCAAAGCGCTGG